>DASQKT010000534.1:0-3434 GCA_035630415.1 Skermanella sp. | reverse complement strand
GCATGGTTCATCGCCCGTCTGGGAGGCTGGGACGGTTATCCCAAATCAAAGCCGGCTGGACCCATCACCTTTGCCAAAGGCTATGCTCGCTTCGCAACAATCTGCGAGGGCGTAGCTCTCCGGCAAAAGATCTGTTGATAGACTAGCCCGGAGGGAGAGGGGCTTTTTTGGGCTGGTTTTTGCGGGTTGGTTGTGGTGGGCGGGTCGGGGGCTGCTAGCTTTGATAGAATAAAGCTTTTGGGCCGGACCTGGAAATAGGTGGCGTGGTGTGTCTCCTTGGAGAACTCCGAAGTCTTCAGGCTGGAGGGGGAACTAAATAGGTTGATTGTTGTTGCTGATTGTCAATCGACGGAAAGATGCGCGTTGGCGCCGCTGCTTGATGAGTTGCGGCAGTTATGTCTGCGTTAAGCATAATGATGGGGAGCGCTGTCGTGAACAGCTCGGATCGTTTCGAATGGTTGGCGCGGCTTGGGTATGCGGCGCGCGGCGTCGTCTATCTGCTGGTGGGCTGGTTCGCCATGGTGGCCGCGATCGGGAGCGGGCAGCCGATCGATACCAAGGGCGCGCTCCGGGAGATCTTCTTTCAGCCGTTCGGCAAGGTGCTGCTGGGGATCGTGGCGCTCGGGCTGGTCGGGCATGCGGTCTGGCGCGTGGCGCAGGGTTGGTTCGACCTGGACGGGCACGGCAGCGATGCGAAGGGGATGGTGGTCAGGGGCGGTCTGCTGGCGAGCGGGGCGATCCACGTGGCGCTGGCGTTCTTCGCGCTGTCGCTGGTGTTCAGTTGGCAGGGCGCCGGATCGGGGAGCGGGGACGGGACCCAGGACTGGACGGCGTGGCTGCTGTCGCAGCCGTTCGGGCGCTGGATGGTCGGTCTTGTCGGTATTGCCGTTCTTGGGGCTGCGGTTGGGCAGTTCGTGAAGGCGTGGAAGCTGACGTTCTGCCGCTACCTGCGGGCCGATGAACGGACGATGAAGCTGATCTGCCCGATCGGGCGGATCGGGCTGAGCGCCAAGGGCGTCGTCTTCGTGGTGACCGGCATCTTCTTCCTGACTGCGGCGTGGCAGTCGGACTCGACGGAGTCGGGCGGGCTGGGCAAAGTGCTGATGACGCTTCAAGACCAGCCTTACGGCCCCTGGGTACTGGGAACGGTCGCGGCCGGTCTGTTCGCCTTCGGCATCTATAGCCTGATCCAGGGCGCTTACCGGAAGATCGACAATCCGCAGATCGGCGCCCGGATTCGCGCTGCGATCTGAATTCCGCTTCAGGTCTCGCCGTCGGCCTGTCTCGACGTCGCGTGGGTGGGGAGGCCGTCGGCGCCGGCGTCCCAGACGATCCGTTCGCTGACCCAGACGTGGTGGGTCGGGGGAAAGGCGCCGGGGGCGTCCAGGCTGCATGTCATGACGTCGATCGTGTCCGGTTCATCGGCGTTGTCGTAGGTGAGCGGGGAGCCGCAGAGGCCGCAGAAGCTGCGCGTCACACGGGGGGAGGAGTGGAACTTCGCCGGCTGGCCTTTCGTGATCGCGAAGCGGTCGGCGGGGAAGACCGCGAAGGGGAGTGAGGGTGCGGAAGCCGCCCGGCGGCAGGTCTCGCAGTGGCATATGCCGCTGGACAGCGGGGCTCCCTCGACGCGGTAGCGGACCGCTCCGCACAGGCATCCGCCTTCTTGCATGCTGAGACCTGTCGATAGATTGGACTATAGCGGGCTGCTGGTCAGGCTGGCTTCAGAGATCGTCGGCATCTTCGAAGTCGAAGCGCGTCACGCCATGCTCGAAGCGTGAGTGACCACAGTACCAGAGTTTGACCAGCTTGTGCGATGCCGGATACTGGGTGAATACCTGGTATAGGACATAGACGTCGGACCGGTGGCGGACGTGACAGATGCCAATATTGGTATGCGGGAACGAGATGTACCCCGGACTTTCCGGCTGGCGCTGAATCATGAGCACGATGTCGTCGATTGCCGCGCGCGACGCGTCGGAAAGGTTCGATCGACGGTTCAGGAAGTCCTGCGAGGCTTCGGCACGGCAAAGGACCGGCACGGGTTGTCCGGCGACCGGGACGTAGGTTGTCTTCATTCAGGTCAGGAGCTCGGCTTTTCCGGCTCGAAGGGGTGCCAGCCGGTGCGGGCGACGCGCTGATCGAGGATGTCGAGGAGGCGGCTCGCCTTGCGCTGCTGTTCGGGGGTGGCGACAAGGACATGCCCAGGGCTGGCCTTGCGTGTTCGCATGGGCGTCTGTCCGAGATTGCCGGCCTTGTAGTCCAGACCCATGTTGCATCTCCTTCAGCCAGCGCTCGTCAGGCATTCATCCCGAAGCCGTACGAGCGTACCACTTTCTATAGGGAAAATGGATGGCGGGCGTCAAGCTTCCGTTAGTGCAGCCGTTCCGGGCTGGGGTCGAAGTCGGTTTCTATTTCGGCTTCGGGGTCGTTGACTTCGACGCGGTAGACGCCGCCGAGCCAGCGGTTGAGGTCCACGTCGGCGCAGCGGGCGGTGCAGAAGGGCTTGAACTCGGGTGTCGCGTGCCGGCCGCAGATGGGGCAGGCGGGGAGGCGGGACTTGGCGAGTTTTTCGGGGGCGTCGGTCATCGGGTAATCAGGGTCCTTTGCGCCGGCGGGGGCGGGCTTTGCCTCGGCCGTCCTGGGCGCCACGGGTGGGGGCGGTGCTTCTGCCGGCTGGGATGGCGCGGTTGGTTCCCAAGCCGATGGCGGGGGCTTCGGCGCCTTCCAGGCCGAGGTCCATCGCTTCCAGGCGGCGGAGTTCGTCGCGGAGGCGGGCGGCTTCCTCGAATTCCAAATCGGCGGCGGCGGTCTTCATGCGGCGTTCGAGGTCGGCCATATAGGACTTGAGGTTGTGGCCGATCATGTTGTTCATGTCGCCGTCGCCGGTCTTGACCGTGACGCGGTCGCCGCGCTCGTAGACGCTCTCCATGATGTCGGAGATCTGCTTGCGGACAGTCTCCGGAGTGATGCCGTTGGCCTCGTTGTAGATCTTCTGCTTCTCGCGGCGGCGGTTGGTCTCGTCGATCGCCGCGTTGATGCTGTTGGTCATCTTGTCGGCGTAGAGGATCGCGCGGCCATCGACGTTGCGGGCGGCGCGGCCGATGGTCTGGATCAGGGAGGTCCTTGAGCGCAGGTAGCCTTCCTTGTCGGCATCGAGGATCGCGACAAGGCCGCATTCCGGGATGTCCAGACCTTCGCGCAGCAGGTTGATACCGATCAGGACATCGTAGGCGCCAAGGCGGAGGTCGCGGATGATCTCGATCCGCTCCAATGTTTCGACATCGGAATGAATGTAGCGGACGCGGATGCCGGCCTCGTGCATGTACTCGGTCAGCGCCTCGGCCATCTTCTTGGTCAGGGTCGTGACCAGCACGCGCTGGCCCTTGGCAGCACACTCCTTGCACTCGGCCAGCAGGTCGTCCACCTGGGTCTCG
>DASQKT010000533.1:0-4376 GCA_035630415.1 Skermanella sp. | reverse complement strand
GCGAAATCACCGAAACGGCAGGGCGGTTTGGACCGAAACAGGGGGGCGCTTTCCCCCGAAATCAGAGGGCGGATTCCGCCGAAATATGCAACACTTCGCGAGGAACTGACGCGGGAGCCATTCTTGGCCGCTGCGGGCGTTCACTAAACCCCTTTGCACAGGCCTCAGCTAAGCCCCTGGAATCATTGAGGCCGCATTCGCCGTTCTGGGCGTTCACGAATCTATAGTATACTGCACAGCACCGAAGCTGATAGCGGGCTTGCCATTATGACTGTGCCGCTCAGGGTGGGGATTTACGCCCGCGTGTCGACGACTGAACAGAACCCCGAGGCGCAGCTGACAGTTCTTCGCGAATACGCCCTCGGGCGGGGTTTCGTCATCCAGGGCGAGTACATCGACCACATCTCCGGCGACCTGCCCCAACGCCGTGGTCGTCGGCTGCGGACCAGGGACATCGCTTTCGATCGGCTGATGGCCGATGCCCTCCAGCGACGATTCGATTGCGTCCTGGTCTGGAAATACGACCGCCTGGCCCGGTCGCTCGGCACGCTGATCGTCGCCCTGCAGCAATTCAACAGCCTTGGCATCGATTTCATCAGCTACACCCAGAACATCGATACCACGACGCCGATGGGACGCCTCTTTTTTCACATCATCGGCTCCTTCGCCGAGTTTGAGCGGTCGGTCATCGTCGAGCGGGTTCGGGCTGGCTTGGCCAATGCCCGGGCCAAGGGGCAGGTCCTCGGCCGCCCGGAGCGCGATCCCACCGCCAAGGCCAGGATCGCCGAACTGCGCGCGCAAGGATTGAGCCTGCGCGAGATCGCCCGGCGCGAAGGGCGCTCTCCATCGGGCGTGCTCAAGCTGCTGCGCGCCGCCGGCGTCACGTCCTCCGCCTCCAGCCGCCGGTCCTGAAGCTATGCCGGTGATCGTCGAGACGGCCTATCCGCGCCTGTCGTCCACCCCGACGAACGCGGAGCTGGAGACTTGGTTCACGCCGACACCAGAAGACCTGGCCTTTGCCGACCGGCATTCACGCCGGAGTCTTCCGGCCCCCCGCATCGCCCTGCTGGTGCTGCTCAAGACCTTCCAGCGCCTGGGCTATTTCCCCAGGCTCGCCGAAGTCCCCATCCCTATCCTGTTGCGGGTCGCCCGATCGACGGCACGGGCGGAGATCCCCGAGGGGCTGCACGCCTACGACGTCCCGTCGCACCGCAAGCGGCTGATGGCCCGGATCCGCGCCTTCCTGGACGTCAGCGCGTTCGATGCGGCGGCGCGCCGGATCATGATCGGAGCCTGCCTCGAGGCTGCGCGAAGCCGTGACGACCCTGCCGACATCGCCAATTGCGCCATCGAGGAACTGGTCCGCCAGCGCCGCGAACTGCCGGTTCTCAACACTCTGCTGCGCGCCGCCCGCAAAGCGCGGGCAACCGTCAACCGCGGCTATCAGGCTGCCATGTACCACACTCTCGATGAGGCGGCCCGAAGCCGCCTGCAGACGCTCCTGAACCTGAGGCCTGGTGAGACCCGGACGCCCTGGGATACGGTCAAGGCCGATGCTCCCAGGCCCTCGCCGCAGCGCATGAGGGAGTTCCTCGACCATCTGGCCTGGCTGCACACGCAGGGCGCCGACCCCGCAGTCTTCTCCGGCATACCCGATCTCAAGTTGCGGCAGTTCGCTTTGGAGGCGCAGGCGCTGAATGCCGCCGTCCTGAATGAACTGGCCGAGACGAAGCGGCTTATCCTGATCGCCTGTTTCATCCGCCGCCAGATCGCCCGCTCGCTTGACGATGCCGCCGAGATGTTCATTCGCCAGATGCAGCGGATGCACAACCGGGCCCGCGACGCCTTGCTGCGCCACCAGACCCAGCAGGTGGAACGAACCGATACCCTGATCGCGCTGCTGCGCGACACCGTGGTCGCCTGCCGCAGCGAGGGCAGCAAGGAGGAGCGTTTCGACGCCGTCGCGGCGCTGCTGGCGCCGGATGCCGATTCCATCCTGGCCCAATGCGACGCCCATGCGGCGGTTGCCGGCAACAACCATCTGCCGTTCCTGCTGCCGCTCTATCGTGGGCAACGGGCTGCCTTCCTGCGCTTCCTCCAGGGCCTTCCCCTCGTGGCGACGTCCCAGGACAAGGCGGTCGAGCAGGCCATCACCTTCCTTCTCGGCAACGCCGCCAGCCGGAACGCCCGCTTGGCGGTAGTACGGTGGGAGCGCGGGGCCGACGGCGTCCGGCAGGCGGTGTCGCTGATCGACCTTTCCTTCGTGCCCGACAAGTGGCGGGAACTGGTCACCGGCTCCCGCCGCCGGGACGGTGTGCCGACGACGGTCGACAGGCGCTACTTCGAGCTTTGCCTGTTCTCCCTGATCATGCAGGAGCTTCGGTCGGGCGACCTGTGCATGCCCGGCAGCGAGGCCCACGGCGACTATCGGGAACAGCTGGTTCCGTGGACCGAGTACCACCAGCAGATCGGCGCTTTCGGTGAGCAGGCCGGTGTGCCGACCGACGGCCCGGCCTTCGTCGCCCGTCTCAAGGCCGAACTGGAGAGCGCTGCCCGACAGGCCGATGACGGCTTCCCGAACAATGAGCACCTCACCATCGAGAACGGCGTCCCGATGCTCAAGCGCCTGCGTGCCAAGCCGGACGACGAGGGCCTGGAAGGCGTGCACCGACTGCTGCGGGAGCGGCTGACGCCGGTGGGGATCCTGGATGCCTTGGCCGATACCGAGCACTGGCTGCAGTGGACCCGGCATTTCGCCCCGCTGTCCGGTCACGGGACCAAGCTCGAGCGACCCCGCGAGCGCTACGTGACCACCGCTTTCTGCTACGGCTGCAATCTTGGGCCGACCCAGACGGCGCGATCGATCCGGGGTCTGGATCGCCGACAGGTCGCTTTCGTCAACCAGCGCCACGTGACGGAGGAGACCCTCGACGCGGCGATCGCCACCGTGATCAACGCTTACACCGGAGCCGACCTGCAGAAGCGTTGGGGGCTCGGACGCTCGGCGTCGGCCGACGGCACCCAATGGGAGGTCTACCCGCAGAACCTGGTCTCGGAATATCATGTCCGCTACGGCGGCTATGGCGGCATCGGCTATTATCTGGTCGCCGACAGCTACATCGCCCTGTTCTCGCGCTTCATCGCCTGCGGCGCCTGGGAGGGCAACACCATCCTCGACTTCGTGACCGAGAACCGCTCCGATGTCCAACCCGACACGATCCATGCCGACACCCAGGGCCAGAGCGCGCCGATCTTCGGCCTGGCGCACCTGCTCGGTATTCAGCTCATGCCCCGCATCCGGAACTGGAAGGAGCTTCACCTGTACCGGCCGGATCCGGCACACCGCTATGGCCACATCGACGCGCTGTTCACCGGTCAAATCGACTGGACGCTGATCGAGACGATGCTGCCGGACATGCTGCGGGTGGCGGTGTCGATCCGGGCGGGCCGCATGGCACCCTCGGCGATCCTCAACCGGCTCAGCACCTACAGCCGCAAGAACCGGCTCTACTTCGCCTTCCGGGAACTCGGCCGCGTGATCCGGACGGTCTTCCTGCTTCGTTACCTGTCCGATGCCGACCTTCGCCGAAAGATCCAGGGCGCGACCAACAAGAGCGAGCTGTTCAACAAGTTCGCCCAGTGGGTCTTCTTCGGCGGCGGCGGGATCATCGCGGAGAGCGTGCGCGACGAGCAGCGCAAGATCATCAAGTACAACCACCTGATCGCCAACTTGCTGATCTTCCACACCTTGGTGGGCATGACTCAAGTGTTCGACCAGGCCATTCAGCAGGAGGCTGTCGTGCCGGAGGCCGCCTTGGCGGCGATCAGTCCTTACCAGACCGAGCACATCAACCGGTTCGGTCATTATATCCTTGACCTCAACCGTTCACCAAACCCCCTGCCGTTTCCAATCCAGACCGCCGTGCCACAAGCGGTGTAAGGCTCGTATTCACGGCTCTGGATGGCAGGCTCGCAGCCCTGACATTATGAAAAATCAGGAAGGTGGGTTTTCCGCCATATCAATGGATTAGATTGAGAAGTGTACCTTCGTTTTCGGAATCGTTGCCATGGCCCTGACTGGGGGCACGCCAGCCCATCCGCACTGGGTCACCCCCGACGACCTGTGGCGCGACCGTCTGGCCGTTCTCGCTGAACAGGATGCCTGGCTGGCGGCCTGGGGTCCGAGGCCGGGCGAGCCGGACTGCCGGGTCCCCCTGCCCTGCTGCCGGAAAGCCAGACGCGGCGCGCGAACGCTTATCTGCTGTGGCGCTCAACCGTGCGGGTCAGCACCCATGACGACGACAGGAGCAGGACCACGCCCAAACCGCGATCCCGGCGCCGTAATGATGCCGAACAACCCGCCCCTGCGCGCCCGA
>DASQKT010000532.1:0-2248 GCA_035630415.1 Skermanella sp. | reverse complement strand
ACCGGGCACCATCACCTGATCATCGACCGCGACCTGCCGCCGCTGGACGAACCGATTCCCAACGACAAGAACCATCTTCACTTCGGCGGCGGCCAGACTGAGGCGCGGATCGAGCTGCCACCCGGCACCCATACGCTCCAGATGCTGATCGGTGATTCCGAGCATGTCCCACACGATCCTCCGGTCACGTCTCCCAAGATCACGATCACGGTTCGCTGAGCCCTAATTCGCCGAACCGCCGTCAAGAGCGCCGAAACAGAAAGGCACGCCATGAGACCGCTTTCCGCCCCGTTCCTGGTGACAGTCGGCATTCTGATCGGGATCGCGGGCGGGGCCGTGCCTGGACTGGCGGCGGAACGCCAGCCAGCCCCCAAGGACGCCTACGCCTATATCGGCTGGCCCAACGACGGGGAGGTGGTGACCCAGCGCTTCAAGGTCTGGCTGGGACTGCGCGGTTTCGGCGTGGCGCCCTCCGGAGTCGTAAAGCCCAACACCGGGCATCATCACCTGCTGATCGACACCGACCTGCCGCCGCTGGACGAACCGATCCCGAACGACAAGAAGCACATCCATCTCGGCGCCGGACAGACCGAAACCTTCATCGAACTGGCGCCCGGCCGCCACACCATCCAGCTCCTGATGGGCGACGCCGACCACGTGCCGCACGATCCGCCCGTCATGTCGAAGAAGATCACGGTGACGGTCCGCTGAGAGGGGCGCCGTCGCGCACCAGCCAGACGCGCACCGGGTTGCGCTTGCCCTTGAGCATCAGCTCACCCACGGGGGTTCCGCCGAGGCGGGAGCTGACCGCGTTCCAAGTCGGCTCACCGACGATGACCTGGCTCCAGCGCGTCGTCAGTTCGCCGACTTCCTTGGCGTAGGATTCCAGTCGAGCAGCCGTGTTGGCGGTGTCGCCCAGCAGTGAATACTCCCGGTGCCGCGCTCCGCCCAGGCTGCCGGCGACCAGCGGACCGGTGTGGATGCCGATGCGGATCACGACGGGAGGCAGGTCTTCCGCTTCCCAGCGCCGGTTCAGCGCCTCCAGAGCCCTGCCCATCGCCAGCGCGCAATCGACCGCGCGGGCGGCGTCGGCGTCTATTTCCGCCTGCGTGGTGCGGGCGACCGGTGCGCCGAATACCGCGAGGACCGCATCGCCGATGAAGCGGAGCACGACGCCGTCATGGGACGATACGATACCGACCATTGCGTCGAGATAGGTGTCGAGCCAGCGAATCAGGGCATCGGGCGGCAGGGCTTCGCAGATGGTCGTGAAGCCCTTGATGTCGGAGAACAGCACCGACGCGGTCAATTGCTGCGGTTTCGGCCGTCCGCCCGCCATGAAGGTCGCGCGCTCGCGCCAGATTTCCTTCGCGACCGGTTCCGAAACATGGTTGGCGAACAGCGCCATCAGGGTCCGGCGGTCGGCTCTCTCGCGCAAGGAGCGGTGAGCGGTCATGCCGGCCAGTCCTCCCGCCAGCGCCAGAGTCGGTGACAGCAGCGGGACCAGCACGCCTCCGCCGGCGAACAGCGCGGCGCTGCCCGACCAGAGCGCCGCCAGGATGGTCGAGCCGGCAAAAGCCAGCAGCCAGAGCGGCAACCCGGCGACCGCCAGCACGACGCCGGCGGCGCTGGACGCCAGCGTCAGGAGCGCCTGTCCCGCCAGACCGAGCCGGTGGCTCACCCGCCCGTCAAGCAACTGGGCCAGCACATGGGCCTGGATCTCGACGCCGGGCATGCTGGCGCCCGTGGGCGACAGGGGAGTCCGGTGACGGTCGGTGCCGGAAAGGACGGTGCCGACCAGGACGACCTTCCCCGCCAACCAGTCCGCCGGCAGCAGGGAGACCAGTTCCGCCGGGTAGACCGGGAAAGGGGAAGTCCCCGGCTCCGGCCTGTTGCGCCAGTCTATCCGGAACGGCTCGGCCGGCGGCGTCACCCCCAGCACGCCCGCCAGCCGGGCCGGGAAGCTGAGGCCGCCGTCGCCTTCGGCGGCGGGAACGTGCCAGCGGATCGTGCCGTCCAGCGTATCCTTCGCCAGATTGGCGTAGCCATGCGGCACCCCGGCCAGGAAGCCCCGCAGGAAATCCTGCTGACGCTCGGTCAGCGCCGTGCCCTCCAGGGCGGAAATCGCGACGACCGGCACGCCGGGATCGATCAGGCGGCGGCGCAGCCGCTCGTCGTTCTCCGGTAGCGTCGGCTGGTCGAACAGGATGTCGATGCCGATCGCCCTGACCTTGGCGGCGCGCAGCCG
>DASQKT010000531.1:0-11241 GCA_035630415.1 Skermanella sp. | reverse complement strand
GTAGGGATGCATTAGGGGCGCACCTTGATATAACAGTTATGGCCGCCGCGACGTGACATCGTCCGGCGGCGGTTCGGCCTGGGGGTCACCAGAAAGGTGTTTTGGCGCGCAGAAGCACATGGATGCAAGGTGATTGTCAAGTTTAAGCAGCCCCGCTTTTCCGCAGCCCTCCGGTGTTGTATGAGTGTTATATGAACCTGATCTCGACCACAGCCGACCTGGAAGCGTTCTGCGAGCGCCTGAAAGCGGCGGAATATATCACCGTCGATACCGAATTCATGCGGGAGAAGACGTTCTGGCCCAAGCTGTGCCTTGTCCAGATCGCCGGCCCCGAAGAAGCCGCAGCGGTCGATCCGCTGGCGGACGGCATCGATCTCGCCCCGCTGTTCCGGCTGATGGCCGATCCGGGGGTGCTGAAGGTCTTCCATGCCGCCCGGCAGGATGTGGAAATCTTCTACAACCTGACCGGCGATGTGCCGAAGCCGCTGTTCGACACCCAGATCGCGGCAATGGTCTGCGGCTTCGGCGACAGCGTCGGCTACGAGACGCTGATTTCCCGGCTGGCGGGCGCCCGCGTGGACAAGTCGTCGCGCTTCACCGACTGGTCGGCGCGGCCGCTGACCGAACGTCAGCTCGTCTATGCCTTGTCCGACGTGACCCATCTGCGGCCAGCCTATGAAAAGCTGAAGCGGAAGCTGGCGCGGACCGGCCGGGAGCACTGGCTTGAGGAAGAGGTCGCCGTCCTGACCGACCCGGCGACATACCGGATCGAGCCGGAAGAATCGTGGAAGCGCCTGAAGGTGCGGACAGACAAGCCCCGCTTCCTGGCGATCCTCAAGGAGATTGCGGCCTGGCGCGAGCGCGAAGCCCAGCGGAAGGACCTGCCGCGCTCCCGCATCCTGCGGGACGAGGCGCTGCTCGAGATCGCGTCGCATGCTCCAACGACGGTGGACGACCTTGCCCGGACGCGCGGGCTGGGGCGCAGCGTCGCGGAAGGGCGCTGGGGAACCGAGATGCTGGCCGCCGTCGAGCGCGGAATCGCGACGCCGGTGGCGGAGTGCCCGACGGGCGAGCCGAGGGTGGAACTGCCGCCGGGCCTGACGCCGATCGTGGAACTGCTTCGCGTTCTTCTGAAGATGAAGTGCGAGGACGAGCAGGTTGCCAGCAAGCTTGTCGCCAACTCCGGCGACCTGGAGGCCATCGCGGCCGACGACGACGCGCCGGTCCCTGCCCTCAAGGGCTGGCGACGCGAGCTGTTCGGCGAGGCGGCCTTGGCGCTGAAGCACGGACGGCTGGCCCTGGCGATACAGGACAAGCGGGTCCAGTTGGTGCCGCTGGAGGACAAGGCGGCGGATTGATGAGGCTGGGGTGGCGATGCCGGGTAGACCGGCCTCGCCTTAATCAGGTCGCCCGGTTATGACCTCGACACGATGGCGCCGCGCCGGTTGAGGCTTTTCGCGACGGAGTCGAGGCGGCGCTGGACGGTGTCGCCGATCAGGGCGCGGGCATCCTCCGGCAGAATCAGGTACAGCGTTTCCTCGTCCAGGCTCAGGGCGGTCCGCTGAAGCAGCGTCACCACGCCGCCGGTCAACGTCTGGCCCAGACGCAGGGCCAGTCCCAAAATGTTGGCCTTCGCCGCTTTGGCGCTGTCGAGCAGGCCGCGCGCCATCGCGACATGGGGATCTTCCATCCGGCCGCCGTAGCGGATGTAGAGGGTCAGCGCGAGGTAAGCGCGTTCGTCGTGGTCGATGCCGGCGAACGGCATGCGGAGGACGCGGAGATAGGCATGCTCCGCCCGGTAGTCGGGGTGCTCGGACCAGCCGAGGTCGCTGAGCAGGCAGGCGGCGCGGCGCAGGCGGCCAGCTGATTCGTCCTCTCCGGCGAAGAGGGAGGCGGTCCAGCCAGCCATGATCTCACCCTGGGCGAACCGGCCGATCCGCTTGGCGAGCGAAGCGCAGGAACTGACCAGCGGGTCCTGGCGCTGGATCTCCGGGCTGAGCATGTCGAACAGCAGCCCTTCGCGCAGGCCATGGGCGGAGAACACGACGGTCGAGGGCTGCACGTGCCGCAGCAGCCGTTCCATCGCCAAGGCCGCGAAAGGGAGCGTGTCAGAACGGCGGCGCGAGACGCTGGACATCTTGTCGAGCGACGACCGGCTCTGCTTAGAGATCACGCCGGCGAAATCGCGCATCTGAGCGCCGGGTACGCAGTAGTGATGGATGATGTGCAGGGGATGGCCGACCTGCTCCATGTGCAGCTTGGCAAGGGCGCGCCAGCTTCCGCCGACGGGATAGAAGGGGCGGTCCTTATGGCCGGACAGCCAGGGCAGGGCTTCAAGATGCTGATCGATGATTCGGTTGGCGCTGGACACCTTGCCGCCGCAGGATTCGAGCAGCCGGAGCGGTCCCAGCGGCATGGTCACCTGCGGTCCGATGACGCCGCGGTCGAGACCGACCAGTTCCAGGCTGCCGCCGCCGAGATCGCCCATCAGGCCGTCGGCGCCGGGCGTGCCGGAGAGGACACCAAGGGCGGACAGGCGCGCTTCTTCCTCGCCCGCGATGGTGCGGACGGTCAGGCCGGTGCGCTGCTCGATCGCCGAGACGAAAGCGGCGCCGTCGGAGGCGTCGCGGACGGCGGCGGTCGCCAGCACCTCCACCTGCCCCACGTCCATGCCGTCGATCAGGCGGGCGAAGCGATCGATGTTGTCGAGCGCCAGGGTGACGCCTTCGGGGTTCAGCCGACCGGTCTTCTCCACCGTACGGCCAAGGCCGCACATGATCTTCTCGTTGAACAGGGGCACCGGCGACCGGTTCAGTTCGTCGTAGACCACGAGACGGATCGAGTTGGAGCCGATATCGATGACGGCGACCCTGCTGGTCGCGCGGGTCTCGATCGATGAACGCCGTTGAAGGGTTAAGGTCATGATGAAGCGCTCACCGGGCCTTTGTCGTGTTGCTTCGAATACCCATTACCGGGATTGTTGCAGGACGAGCCTGGGCGGAATTCGTGCCCCGGCCGTAGCACTGCCGCGCCCGGACAGGCTCGGGTTGGTCATGAAATAGGTGTGGGCGCTGAAGGCGTCCTTGTCACGCACCGCACGGTGATAGACGCCGTCGGATGCCAGATACCAGCTTTGCGCCTCGTCCTTGAGGTTGGCGACCATGATCTGGTCGAGGATTTGCTGATGGACGGTCGGGTTCTCGATCGGCACCAGGGTTTCGATCCGGCGGTCGAGATTCCTCGGCATCCAGTCGGCGGAGGAGATATAGACCTTCGCTTCGGGCGACGGCAAGCTGTGCCCGTTGCCGAAGCAGATAACGCGTCCGTGTTCAAGGAAACGGCCGACGATGCTCTTGACCCGGATGTTGTCCGACAATCCTGGCACGCCGGGGCGCAGGCAGCAGATGCCCCGGATGATCATGTCGATCCGGACGCCGTGGCAAGACGCCTTGTAGAGCTTATCGATCAGCTGCGGATCGACCAGCGAGTTCAGCTTGAGCCAGATGTGGGCCGGCTTCTTGGCCTTGGCGAAGGCGATTTCCCGCTCGATCATCTCGACCAGCTTGTCACGCATGCCGAGCGGCGCTATCGCGATCTTCTCCAATGACTTAGGCGTTGCATAGCCGGTCATGTAGTTGAACATGAAGGCCGCATCGTGGCAGAGCGCCGGGTCGCAGGTGAAGAACGACAGGTCGGTGTAGACCTTGGCGGTGATCGGATGGTAGTTGCCGGTGCCGAAATGGACGTAGCTGCGCAGGCCCTTGGTTTCGCGCCGGACCACCAGCGACACCTTGGCATGGGTCTTCAGATCGACGAAGCCGTAGACGACCTGGGCGCCGGCGCGTTCGAGGTCACGCGCCCACTGGATATTCGCTTCCTCGTCGAACCGGGCCTTCAACTCGACCATGGCGGTAACGGTCTTGCCGGCCTCGGCGGCCTCGATCAGGGCCGCCACGATGGGGGAGTTCTTGCTGGTGCGGTAGAGCGTCTGCTTGATTGCGACGACGGCTGGGTCGCGCGCGGCCTGCCGGAGGAACTGGACCACCACGTCGAAGCTTTCATACGGGTGGTGGACGACGATGTCCTTGTGGCGAATCGCGGCGAAGCAGTCGCCGCCGAAGTCGCGGATGCGTTCCGGGAAGCGGGCGTTGTAGGGCGGGAAGACGAGGTCGGGGCGTTCCTCCACGATCAACTGCTTGGTGTCGGACAGGCCGATCATGCCTTCCAGCACGAAGACGTCGTCGTTGGAGACGTGAAGCTGGTTGCGGAGGAATTCCCGCAGGTCGGGCGCCATGCCGATATTGACCGCAAGGCGGATCACGCTGCCGCGCCGGCGGCGCTTGAGGGCACTTTCGAAGGTGCGGACGAGGTCTTCCGCCTCTTCGTCGATTTCCATCTCGCTGTCGCGCAGGATGCGGAAGACGCCGTGGCCGGTCAGCTTGAAGGGGGCCGGGAAGATGCGGTCCAGGAACAGCAGGACGAACTGTTCCAGCAGCACGAAGCGGACGTCGTTGCCGGGCAGCCGGATGAAACGCTCGAGCTGGGACGGCATCGGCAGCAGCGCATCGAGGTTCTGGCTGCGGTCGGGATTGTAGAGCTGGAGGGCGAGGCTGAAGCCGAGATTGGGGATGAACGGGAACGGATGGGCCGGATCGACCGCGATCGGCGTCAGGATCGGGAAAATTTCTTCGAGGAAGCGGGTTTCCAGCCAGTCGATCTCGCTGTCGGTCAACTCGCTGGGATCGACCACGGTGATGCCGGCCTGACGAAGGTCCTGGCGCAGCGTGCGCCAGCCGTTCTGCTGGTCGCGCATCAGTTCGATCACCCGCTGATTGACGGCGGCCAATTGCTGGTTGGGCGACAGGTTGTCGTCCGACAGCGTCGTCACGCCGGCGCGTACCTGCGCCTTCAGGCCCGCGACGCGGACCATATAGAATTCGTCCAGGTTGCTCGCCGAGATCGACAGGAAGCGCAGACGTTCCAGCAGCGGATGGGCGTGGTTCGCCGACTCTTCGAGCACACGCTGGTTGAAGGCAAGCCACGAGAGTTCACGGTTGATGAACCGGTCCGGGGATGACGACGGGTCGACCTGGGGGAACTCGATCTCTTGCGCGCTGGTCACGGCTGCCTCTGGTTACGGGGCGTGATGAGGAATGGTCAAGGATAGCGGGTTTCGGTTACGCTTTGGCAATCGAACGGATGGCGACCGACAGAATTTACAACAAGCACGGGCCGCAGCCGTTCATTCGGGCTTAGATCGAGACGACGGAGCCTGCGTCAAGACCATGAAGACATTATACCTTTTGCGGCACGGGAAATCAGCCTGGAACGATGAGACGCTTTCAGACCATGACCGCCCGCTGGCGCCGAGGGGCGCCAAATCCGCGACTCTGATCGGACGGCAACTCAGGCTGGACGGCTTTCGGGCCGACTGCATCCTGTGTTCGACGGCACGGCGCGCGGTGGACACGCTGGAAATCGTCACGGCGCAACTGGACGGCCACGCGCTGGAAATGCCGGTCCACCAGGAGCGGGGTCTGTACCTTACCGGCGAGAAGGCGCTGCTGGACCGGCTGCGCCTGTTGCCGGGCAAGGTCAGGACGGCGATGCTGGTAGCACACAACCCCGACCTGCATCATCTTGCCCAAAATCTTGCCGGCTTCGGATCGGAAGAAGATTTGAGGAACCTTGGGGCGAAGTTCCCGACGGCGGCTTTGGCGGTGCTGGAATTCCCGATAGCGAGGTGGAGCGACATAGAGCCGCGGGCCGGAACGCTCACCCGGTTCCTCATACCAAAAAAATTAACTTAACGAGCGGCGGAGCGGTCGGCTATCACGTGGTACCGGAACGCATGATCAGCGAGGCGCCGCAGCCAGTGTCACAGAACACCCATCCGATGAAGCACGACGGTTCCGCCCTGATGCCGCCGCCGCAGGTCCGAGCTTCCGCCGGTACGGTAGGGCGCGAGATCGAACTGAAGCTGCATGTGGCGCCCAGCGATCTGGCGCGGCTGGCCCGTCATCCGGCGCTGGTCGGGCTTCAGCAGGGTACGGCGGCCAGTACGCGGCTATACACGGTCTATTTCGACACTCCCGATCTGCGGCTGGCGAGCTTCGGCGTGGCGTTGCGGGTGCGCCGGCAAGGGGCGCAGTATATCCAGACCGTGAAGACGCTGGGCGGCGGCAACTCAGGCGATGCCGCTGCCGTGGCGGTGAGGCGGGAGTGGGATTGGCCAATCGCGGGCGAGGACCCGGATGTATCGCTGCTGACGCTCGATGGTATCCGGGATCTGGTGCCGCAGGACGCGCTGCCGGAAATCCGGCCGCTGTTCACGACGGATTTCCAGCGCACCACCCTGATGCTGCGGCCCGACCCGCTGACCGAGATAGAAGTGGCGCTGGATACCGGTGAGATCCGGGCGGGAACGACCTACCGGCCGATCAGCGAAATCGAGCTGGAACTGAAGGCGGGGCCGGTGATGGCGCTGTTCGATCTGGCGCGCGAGCTTCAGCGGATCGTGCCAATGCGGATCTCGGCGGACAACAAGGCTTTGGCCGGGTTCGCCCTGGTGACGGGGCGGCTACCCGAACCCGCTAAGGCGCCGCCGCTGGGCCTGACGCCGGCTGCCACGGTCGCGGACGGCTTCCGTCATATCGTGCGGAACTGCATGAGCCATGTCCTGGCGAACGAGGCCTGCGTCCTGGCCGGCGGCAACGACGAAGGCATCCACCAGATGCGGGTGGCGTTGCGGCGGCTGCGGTCGGCGTTCAGCCTGTTCGACGACATCATCGCTTCGGGCGACGCCAAGGCTCTGAAGGACGAGGTGCGCTGGCTGATGGACCGGCTGGGGCCGGCGCGCGATTGGGATATCCTGTATCATTGCTTCTTCCAGCCCTTCGCGGAGAAGCGCGGACACGACGATGCCGTGAGTCGGTTGGGACAGGCGATTTCCTCGTCCCGCCGTTCCGCCCATGCCCGCGCCAGCGAGGCACTGTATTCGCCGCGTTATACGACGTTGATACTCCGGCTGGGAAGCTGGCTGGAATCGGGACGGTGGCAGGAGGACGCCGATCGAGAGACCCTGGAAACGGCGGCGAAGCCGTTGCAGGGAATGGCCGGCCCGTGGCTGGCCGAGCGGCACCGGAAAGCCCGCAAGGCGGGCCGGCAGATCCAGAAGCTGAATGGCGAACAGCGTCATAGGCTGCGGATCAGCTTCAAGAAACTGCGCTACTGTGTTGATTTCTCGCGTGGTGTCTATGCTGCGGCAACGGTCAGGCCCTATCTGGAGAAAGTCGAAGCGCTTCAGGAAAGCCTGGGCGATCTGAACGATGCCGATGTGTCGCGCCGGCTGTTGAAGGCTCTGGTCGATGACTCGTCAGATGAGATCAAGGCGGCGGCGAAGGGGCTGAACCAGTGGCTGGAACGCCGCGCTAAGCGCCGCGTGAGCGGACTGTCCGGGCAGTGGGGAGAGTTCGAGAAGGCGAAACCGTTCTGGGGGTGACGCGATGAAGGTCAGGCAACGTCCATGAGAATCAAATTCCTCTGCCTGACCCTGCTTGCAGCACTTCCCGGTGGGGGCTTCTCCGAATCCGCCGAGGCGGCGAGCACGCTGCGCCACCAAGCCGAGGTACGGCTGGAGCCTGCGATCCGGCACATTCAGGTCACGGACGAAATCGAGCTGGAGGCTACGGGAGAGACGGTGCGGTTCCGGCTCTCGCGGCTTCTCCGTCCGTCGCTGGTCGAGGTCGATGGCATGCGGGTCACGCCGTCGAGCGGGCCGGAGGGCTGGAGTGTCCCGACCGGTGGGCGCGGACCCAAACGGCTCGTCATTCGGTACGAAGGCGTCCTGGCGGAATTGGACTCCGGCGGAAGTCCGTTCGGGGGTACCGATCCGGGGTCGGGGGAGGACGGCAGCTATCTGCCCGGCGGCACGGCCTGGCTGCCCGGCTTCGATGATCCGGGACCCGCCGATTACCGGGTCGCGATCACGGTTCCCAAGGGGTACCGTCCGGTCATGACGGGCCGGCTGGAGGACGAGGCTCTTGGACGCGCCGTCTTCACGTTCGACGGCGCGTCGGAAGAACCGTCCCTGTTCGCCGGTCGATGGAACGTGCGGGAACGGGTGGCCGACGGGCTGCGGCTGCGAACATATTTCGAACCGGATCTGGAAGGGCTGTCGGACGATTACCTGGAAGCTTCGGAAGGCTATATCAGGCGGTTCTCGGAGCGGATCGGGCAGTATCCGTTCGACGGCTTCTCGATCCTGTCGGCGCCGCTGCCGGTCGGGCTGGGTTTCGAAAGCCTGACCTATATCGGCCGGCAGGTGCTTCCGTTGCCCTTCATGCGGGGGCAGTCCCTGCCCCATGAAATCCTGCATAACTGGTGGGGCAACGGCGTCCTGGTCGATTACGAGACGGGAAACTGGTCGGAGGGACTGACGACGTACATGGCCGATTACGGTCTGACGGAGGAACGCAGCGCCGTTGCCGCGCGCGAGATGCGGCTGGGATGGCTGCGCGACGTGGCCGCCTTGCCGCCGGAGCGGGACGGGACGCTGGCCGGCTTCAAGGCGCGAGTCCACGGTGCTGCACAGATCGTCGGCTACAACAAGTCGGCCTACCTGTTCCTGATGCTGAACGATTTGCTGGGGCAGGACGCCTTCGACCGTGGCATCCGGCTGTTCTGGGAGCGCTACCGGTTCAAGCGGGCGGGATGGGCCGAGTTGAGAAGCGCCTTCGAGGAAGCGTCGGGGACCGATCTGGAGGCGTTCTTTCAGCAATGGGTCCAGCGCAGGGGTGCGCCCTCCGTACAGCTCGAGACCATCGCCGCCAAGCGGGTGGGCGACGGCTATGAGATGACGGTCCGGATCGGCCAGGGACAGCCGTTCTACCGGCTGGCCGTCCCGCTGACGGTCGAGACATCAGCCGGAGCCGCCATGCACCGCGTCGAGGTGACCGGACCGCAGACGGTCGCAACGCTGAAGCTCGATGCCGAACCCCGTTGGATCACGCTCGATCCCGACTACCGGCTGTTCCGCCGGCTGGCTCCGGGCGAAGCTCCCCCGATCCTGCGCGACGTGACGCTCGATCCGACGACCCGCATGGTATTCGCGGGGCCGGAGCAGGAAGCCGCCCGCGCCCTGGCGGAGCGGCTGATGGATGCGGCGACGCGGGACGGAGCGGTTTACCGGACGAGCCCAATTGCCGTGATCGGCACGACGGATGCCGTCGTCAAGGCACTGGCCGAACAGGGCCTTCCGCCGATGCCGGCGTCGCTGGCGGGCAAGGGCACGGCGCGGGTCTGGACTGCACGGTCCGATGCCGGCTTCACGGTGCTGGCGATAGCGGCGGACGACAGGGCTGCTCTCGAGGCGTTGATGCGCCCCCTGCCCCATTATGGGCGTCAGAGCTTCCTGGTGTTCCAGGGCCGGGAGGCCGTCGAGCGGGGCGTCTGGCCCTCGGGCGACAGCCCGTCGAGGCGGGCCGTGAAGGTCGACTAACCGGTCTTTCGCTTACGCCTTCTTCTCCCAGCCGCCCCGGTCAGTCTGCTGCCAGTAAGTCAGATCGTGACCGGCGGCCTTGTAGGTCTTCCAGCGTGCTCGGGCGGCGGTCACGGCGTCGTAGTCGTTGCCGTCGAACATCTCGCAGACGAGGGTGAAGGCATCCAGCCGGGACGACACGGCGTTGTCGGTCAGGATCAGGACGGTCGCGGCGTTGGGGTTCTCGTCCTCCGTCGTCAGCCAGATCGGCTGATGCTCGGCATCGCCGTCGCGGGCGCTGCCGTGCGGCAGGAAGCCGAACTCCTTGTAGGACCAGAGATGCTGGGTCAGCGCTTCGACGCGCTCCTCCGATCCGGCCATGACGACGGCCCGCCAGCCGCGCTCCAGGGTCTTTTCCAGGATTTGCGGTAGGGCGTCTTCCAGTGTCTTGCGCTGGAGATGGTAGAAGCGGACCTCTGTCATGACGGCGGTTTACGCGGGAGCATGGCCCCCGCGCAATCCTTATCGTTCGGGCTTTTGGTTCAAGGACTTTCCGTCAGCCCTCGAACACGTCGGCGACGTAGCGGTCGAGCAGACGGACGCCGAAGGCGGTGCTGCCCTTCGGCACCGTGCCGCTGTCCTTCTTGGCCCAGGTCACGCCCGCGATGTCCAGGTGAGCCCAGGGGACATTGTTGACGAAGCGCTGGATGAACTGGGCGCCGATGATGCTGCCGGCGTCGCGGTTGCCGGCGATGTTCTTGACATCTGCGGCGTCGGAGTTGATCGCCTTGTCGTAGGCGTCGTTCATCGGCATCCGCCACAGCTTCTCGCCGACCTTCAGGCCGGCCGCCGTCAATTGCTCCGACAACTCGTCGTTGTTGGAGAACAGGCCAGCATGCTCCGTACCCAGCGCCACGATGATGGCGCCGGTCAGGGTCGCCAGGTTGATCATGGCGCGCGGCTTGAAGGTGTCCTGGGTGAACCACAGCGCGTCGGCCAGAACGAGGCGGCCTTCGGCGTCGGTGTTCAGGACCTCGATCGTCTGGCCGGACATACTGGTGACGATATCGCCCGGACGCTGCGCGCTGCCGGACGGCATGTTCTCGACCAGTCCGACCACGCCGACGGCGTTGACCTTGGCCTTGCGGCCGGCCAGCGCCTTCATCAGGCCGAGGACGACGCCGGCGCCGCCCATGTCCCACTTCATGTCTTCCATGCCGGCGGCGGGCTTGATCGAGATGCCGCCGGTATCGAAGGTGACGCCCTTGCCGACGAAGGCGATCGGCTGTTTATCGGAAGCGCCGGGATCGCCGTCGTACTTCATGACGACAAGATACGGCTCCTGGACGCTGCCCTGCGCCACGCCGAGGATTGCACCCATGCCGAGCTTGGCCATCTGCTCCTGGTCGAGCACCTGGACTTCGACGCCGACTTCGGTCAGTTCGCGGCAGCGCTCGGCGAAGGTGCGGGGGAAGATGATGTTGGCGGGTTCCGACACGACGTCGCGGGTCAGGAAGATGCCGCCGGCGAGCGCCTCGCGCTTGGCGAAGATGTCCTGGGCGGCGGCGGCATCGCCGGACAGGACGGCAACCGACTGAAGGGCCGGCTTGGCTTCCGGCTTTTCCTTGGTGCGGTACTTGTCGAAGCGATAGGAGCGGAGGAGCGCCCCGAAGGCGATCTCCGCCGCGACCTGAGCGGGCGGCAGGCCGCTGCCGGGCAGGTCGTCGATTATGATCGACACTTCCGCCGCATTCTTGCCCAAC
>DASQKT010000530.1:0-13266 GCA_035630415.1 Skermanella sp. | reverse complement strand
CCCTCGGTTTCGATCAGGAGGTCATGCTCCCCGGCGGTCAGGTTGAACGACCAGCCCTGCATCAGGGCTCCGAGGCCGGTCATGCAGCCGAAGATTTCAACGAATCCATCCGGCTTAGCCATGCTCTGGAGGAAAGCCAGCATCAGGCGGGTGGTGCGTTCGGACTGTGCCGTCTCGCCGAGGCTCTTGTGCAGGAAGTCGAACACGACCGGCATCGCTTCCGGCATGTCTTCCTTCAGGGTAGACAGCAGGGTCCAGGGGTTGATCTTGATGTTCTGGATCGGCGGGATCGTGTAGCGGGTGCCCCGGTCCGATCCGGTGATGCTGAGCCGCTGCGGCCGGATCTGCGCGATGTTGTCGAAGCGCAGCAGCGCCACGAACCAGTAGGAACCCTCGTCGCGCGGCCAGAAATGGCCGTCATAGGTCCCGGCGGCGTCGGCGCCTTCGGAGAAGCTGGCGGTGCCGGATGAGGGCAGCGCGCGGTCGATCCAGCCGAACAGCAGCAGGGTCTTTTCGTCCACCAGGACGGCGATCTGGATATCGGCCTTGGGGTTGATCTCGTTTACGGTTCTGGTCATCGTCTGGAACTCCGCAGGGATGCGGCTGTCGTCAGGTCGGTATAGAGGGCGCGGTGTTCCGCAGCGCTATCGGCCAGGGTCGGCACCCGCGCGATGTTGGAGGAAAGGCATTCCCACAGGCCCGTCTCGTTGATGGCGCGGCGCAGGACGCGGGCGAGATCCGCCGGGTCGCCCGTGCGGAAGTGCAGGCCGTCATGGCCGTTGGTGACGGCTTCGGCCATGCCGCCGATGTCGCTGCAAATGACGGGGCGGCGCTGCTGGAAGGCTTCCTGGATCACCAGCGGCGCGTTTTCCCACCAGATCGACGGGGTGATGACCCAATCGACGGCGGCGAGCAGCTTCGCCATCTCGTCCCGGCGATAGGCGCCATGGCGGATGACCTTGGCGCCGGCTGCCGTGGAGAGCGCTTCGATCTCCGCCTTGAAGTCCTCGGTCTGGAACGGCATGCCGCCATGGACGTGGAGGACGAAATCCTGATCCTTCGACAGCTCCTTCGCGGCCTCCAGGGCGACGCGGATGCCCTTGTAGGGGCTGAGGTTGCCGAAATAGCCGAAGACGTTGCGGCGGGCCGGCTTCTTGCCGCGGGCGACAAGGGGAGCGGCCGGTTTGGCGATCATGTCTTCCGCCGGACGGCCGTTCCGTAGCACGACGATCCTGTCAGCCGGGAGGCCCCAGGCGATGTAGCGTTCGCGCAGGAAATGACTGGGGGAGACGAACTGATCGACCAGCGACAGCATGCTCTTCAGGTGCTTCTCGCGCAGGACGAACTTGTCCGGAGTGCGCTCCGGGAAACAGCGGTGGCAGGCATCTGGCGAGGCGCCCGTGCAGAGCTTGTGGCCGTCGGTCGTGACCATCTGGCCGTCATTGGCGCAGATCGGATAGTAGTCGTGCAGGGTATAGACGATCCGCGCCTGCGGCACGACGCGCCGGATCAGGAACAGCATCTCCACGCCCAGCAGCAGCGTGTGGTGGATGTGGACAATGTCCGGACGGAACGACTGGAGCAGGGTGGATAGGTCCGGCACGATGCCGTGCAGGTCGATCTGACTCTGGTAGAAGCGGTCGAAATGGCCGGCCCACAGGACAAGCTCGTCGGAACTGCGGCCGACGGTCTGGAAGTTGGTGCCCGGCTTCTGTTCCCGGTGGACCTTGTTGGTGCAGGCGAGGAACATCGCCTCGATCCCGTCCACGTCCTTCATGTGGCGGAACAGGTCGTGAGCAAAGATCTCCGTGCCGCCGGGATGGAAACTCGGGTGGTTGTGGCAGACGAACAGGACGCGGGGGAGTGGGGCCGGTCGGCTCCGGGCTGCCGTCATGGCGATCCGACCTTTTCCAGCACCAGCAGGTCCTGATAGCTGACGGCGTTGGGACGGCCGCACCAGGTACCGTAGACGACCGGCTTGGCGGGCTTGAGGCCGACGCCGGCGAACATGTCCAGCAGGGCTTCCTCGTCATGGGCGACGGCGGCGGAGGGAACCTCCGGGTTGGCAAGCCAAGTCGGGCCGACTTCGTCAGGGTTGAAGGTCAGGCGGTTGTCGCCGGAGCGCAACCCTTCCAGCGCCGTGTCGTTCATCAGGAACAGGCTGATGAAGCAGCGTCCGCCCGGACGCAGCAGCCGGCTGATCTCCCACGCATAGGCCAGCGTCTCGGCGCTTTGCAGGTGGGTCAGGACGGAGGTCAGCAGGACGAAGTCGAAGCCCTTGTCGGGGAAGGGCAGGGTGACCGCATTGGGATCGATCCGGCCCTGCGGGTTATACAGGTCGTTCGCCACGTCCATGTGATGGAAGCGGAAGGCCGGGTAGGCCGGAGTGACGTTCTGGCTGCACCAGTTGATGCCGTCGGCGACCACGTCCATCCCGTCATAGGCGCCGGTCGTCAGGTACTGGGTCAGCGGCACCGCCATGCGGCCGATGCCGCACCCGATCTCCAGCACCTTGTCGGTTTCGCGCAGATCGCCGAGCTTCACGAAATGCCGCAGGAACTCGGCCCCGATGGCGCGGAAATCGCCATCGCCGACGAAGATGTTCTCCGACGGCGGCACCGGCAGGAAGCGGTTCCGCGCGATGTTCTCGCACAGCCAGTCGAGCCGCTGGGCATCGCGAACGTCCTGGCGGACCAGAAGCTTGATCACGCGCTGATTGGCGGGCAGGGCGGAGGAAATCGGTTGGGGCGTGCTCATGCTGCTGCCGGAGCCTTTCTGCTGCGGTTACGGCGATTGGAAGCGGAAGAGGAAAGCTCGCTGGCCGTCCAGTCGCGTTTCATCAGGTCGTCCATCAGGCCGGACCAGCGGCCGGCATGGAGCCATGCGTTGTATTCGGAGGCGACGCCGCGCGTGTAACCGGCGTGACGGCTGATCGACTGACGCTCCAGGTGGTACAACTCGGCGGCCGGGACGTAGCGGATCTCGCGGCCGGCGGCGCGGATCTTGAGGCAGAGGTCCGAGTCCTCGTAGTCGCCGATGATGTAGTCGCAGGTGAAGCCACCGATCTCGCGGAACAGGTCGGCCGGCATCAGCAGGCAGGCGCCTGTGACTCCGGGAACCGCGCGCGGCTGGCAGGCGGGGGCGAAGTCGCGTGGCATGCCCTTGTGGAAGTGCTGGTTGATCCAGCGGCCCTTGTAGTCGCGGCCGAAGTACAGGCCGGCGTGCTGGAGCGAGTCGTCCTCGAACAGCAGCTTGGGGCCGACGGCGCCGGTCGTGGGCGAGGCTTCCAGTTCGGCGCACAGCAGCGGCAGCCAGCCGGAACGGTCGGGGATCACGTCGGAGTTGAGGAACAGCAGGTGGCGGGCACGGGCGACGGCGGCGCCCGAATTGTTGGCGCTGGAGTAGCCGTGGTTGGCGGCGTGGACCACCAGGGTCAGCGGCATCGCGTAGAGGCCGAACAACCCGTGCAGATAGTGCTGAAGCTCGGCCCGCTGCTCGGGGCTGTCGAGCACCAGGATGATCTCCGCTCCGCCCAGGCTGTTTATGGTCGGATCGATGGCGAAGGCGGCGAGTTGGAAGCGCAGGAACTCGAGATTCTTATAGAGCGGGACGATGATCGAAACGGCTGGGGCGGCTATGGGGGTGCCGTACTGGATCACCTCCGGCGCCGGCAGATCGGCCACCAGTGCCGCGTGGATTGGCGCTGCCGCCGGGGCTATGCAGGTTTCCAGCGTTGCCTGCGTGACGTATTGCGGCGGCATGCTGCCGAGCACGGCGGCCCGCACGTCGGCGGGGTTCAGAGGGCGCGGCGGCGGGACGATGTCGATCCGGCCGCCGGAGCGCAGCAGCAGCTCGCAGCGGTATTGCAGGACGGGGGCTGGATCGGGGCTGCCGGGAAGGAATGCCGCGAAGCCGGCGGGAGCGGATGATTTGTAGATCGCCGCCACGTCCTCACGCGGGAAACGGTGGGGAAACTCGGTGATGGTGCGCTCGTCCCCGAATGGGGAGATGACGCGCAGTCCTTCGACCATGTCGTGGGGATCGTGAAGCCAGCCGGCTACGAACAGCCCGCCGTCGCCGGTCGAGACGGCGACGTCGATGTCGCCGCCGACCGGGCGGTCGGGGGAGGCGACGTGCCGGCGCGGCAGCGGCATCAGGACCTGAAGTTCACGGACGGCGGCTGCCGCTTGTGGCTCGTCGGCGGCCCGGACCGCCAGTGCCCGCATGACGTGATCGCGGAGAGCGGGAGGGCAGGGCTTGCGGCGCTCCAGCCATTCCAGCAGGCTTGGAAGCTCGGCCCCGGCACCGGTGACGGTGCGGCAGGCGAGGCCGGTGCGGCCAAGCAGGACCACCAGGGTTTCCGGCCCGCACAGCGCGCGGTCGATGACGAGGTGGAGATGCTGGCGGCCGCGCTTGTCGGCAACGGGACCTACTGCCGGGGAAACATCCAGGCGGCGCATCGCGGAGCCGGTCAGGACGACGGTGGCCGTCACTTCGCCAAAGCCGGCGGCGACGCTGCCGTCGCACAGCACCAGATGCCGGGTCGGCGCGCAACGGGCGGAGAGGACGGACGGTGTCGGCGAAAGTTCCAGGATCAGCCGGCGGCACAGGCCGGCGAACCTTGGATCGTTCTGGAGGCTGAAGGCGCTGCGGCAGAAGTCCAGCAGCAGGCGGACGATCCGGAGCCGTGCCGCACCGTCCAGACCGCTCATCAGCAGAGCCGCGTCGAAATCGGCGGGAGCTGAACCGGGGGCGCTGGCGACCGCGTGGCCGTGCTCGTCGTGGAAGGTGATTGCGCCGGCCCCAGCGGGGCAGCGAAGGAAAGCCAGCGTGCGCTCGCCGCCCCAGGATGTCGGAACGGTCAGCAGTGTGTAGGGGCGCGGGGCCTCGGCCCCGTCGATCGAGGGGACGACGCGGCCGTGATGCCCGGCGTGATGCTTTGCGGACGTGGTTTCCCATACCGCCATGACGAAATCGCTGCCGATGCCGTGGAGGCGGGCAGTGGAAACACCAGCGGATGTACCGGCATCGATCTGTATCGCGAGGGAGGTCGGGAGCATCGGCGTCCGATCGGGAATGGCGGTTGTCGTGGAGGCAGGCGGCGGTCCCAGGGGCTGAACCAGGGACCGCCGCCGCAGGGCCTTAGCTGATCACGAAGAAGGCGTTGGGGTTGTTCTGGACGTCCTGGGCGTTGACGTTCATCAGGGTCACGGTGTCGCCGTTGCCCAGATCGATCACCGCGTTGCCGCCGACATCGAGAACGCGGGCCGCCACGTCGGCGGCGTTGCCGATGTCCAGGCCGTTGATGTTGCGGGCGATCTGGAGGACATCGTCACCCTGCTTGAAGTCCATTACGACGTCCTGGCCGCCGCCGCCGGTGAAGACGAAGGTGTCGTTGCCCGCGCCGCCGAACAGCGTGTCGTTGCCGGCGCCGCCGTCGAGGATGTCGTTGCCGGGACCGCCGAACAGGATGTCGCTGCCGGCGCCGCCGTTCAGTACATCGTTTCCGGCATCGCCGTTCAGGATGTCGTTGCCGTCGCCCCCGAGCAGCACGTCGTTTCCGGCGCCGCCCGTGAGGGTATCGTTTCCGGCGCCGCCGTCGATCACGTCGTTGCCCGAACCGCCGGAAACCACGTCGTTGCCGTCGCCGCCGAAGAGCACGTCGTCGCCCGAGCCGCCGTCGATGACGTCGTTGCCAGCGCCGCCGTTCAGGATATCGTTGCCGGAGCCGCCGGACAGGATGTCGTCGCCGTCGCCGCCATCCAGGATGTCGTTACCGGCGCCGCCGCTCAGCACGTCGCTGCCGGCCCCGCCGAACAGCATATCGTTACCGGCTCCGCCGGTCAGAATGTCGTTGCCCTCGCCGCCGAACAGGAGGTCGTCGCCCGAGCCGCCGACAAGCGTGTCGTCGCCGCCTTCACCCATCAGCATGTCGTTTCCGGCCCCACCGAAAATCATGTCGGCGCTGGACGTGCCAACGTGGAAATCGTCGTAAGCGCCACCGGGAAGAGTTGCCATGTCAGTGCCTCCAATAAAGGGATCAGCAAGTTGTTTCCGTTTTTTCGATAAGAGGAAACTAGCGTTGCAATTCTTAATCAGAAGTTAAAAAGCTGGGTGCAGTGCGAAATATGTGGTGACATTTATGTGTAACATGAAAATTCCTGTAGGTAAACTATGCATTTTGAAGGTCGATTACTTTGAATGAATGAAGGACGATGGTGTCGAAGTGGTTCGAAATTCGAAGTATTACGACGTGCAAAGCTCTTGCATCCTTCACCATTGGCCTTCAGGCGGAAAACGCGAGTTTCAGGTGTTGCTCTTCCGCCTGTTCCGCGCTGCCCGCCAGATGGCGGATCAGTTGGAGGTGCCGGGGCAGAAGGTCCTTCAGGGCGAAGCGCTCGATCACCCGTTGCCGCGCGGCGGAGCGGATCGTTTCCATTGCGGAACGCCGGTCGAGCGCGGATGCGATCTTGAATGCTATGTCGTCCGGTGAGAAGAAATCCGCCAGCAGCCCGTTGACGCCGGGCTCGATCACTTCGCGGACGGCGGCATTGTCGGAGCCGACCACGAGACAGCCAGTCGAAAGCGCTTCCAGGATCGACCATGACAGCACGAAGGGTACCGTCAGGTAGACGTGGAGGTCGGTCGCCCGCAGCATGTCGCGGTAGACCGGGTAAGCGAGCGGTCCGACGAAATGAAGCCGGGGATGGTTGGCCAGATCGGGCAGCTCTTCCAGCAGCATCTGCTTATAGGTGCGGCCCCGTGGCGGCAGGCGGCTGTACGAGACGGTATCGTCGCCACCGACGACGATGTGCAGGTCCGGCCGTTGCCTGAGCAGGATGTCGGCGGCGCGCATGAACTGCGGGAAGCCCCGATAGGGTTCCATCCCGCGCGTCGCATAAGTCACGACTTCTCCGGCCCCGGACAGATCGAGACCGGGCAATACCATGCGAGCATCGGGCCTGGGCGAGAAGAAGTCAGTGTCGATGCCGTCATGCATCAGCGTCAGCTTGTTCTGGAAGGCCGGCGGAAACTGGCCGCGCTGGAACACCGTGGGGCAGAGACCCCAGTCGCAGTTCGCCAGTTCCATCATGATCGACGCGTTGCGGCTGCGGATTCGGCAGGCGTCGTCGGCGCTGACGGGGCCGTCCAGGTAATCGGCGTCGCTGCCCTGGGCGTGGTAGAACCACTCGAAATACCCGAGCAGCGGCGTGTCCGGAAAGGCGTCCTTGATGAACAGGCTGGGGCCGAATCCGGCATGTGAGCAGATCAGGTCCGGTACGAACCCTTCCCGTTTCAGCCTTTCGCACAGGCGGTAGACCGCCTGTCCATGCAGAACCGCGTCCTCGAACGGACGGACATAGTGATGAGTCGGCGCTTCCGCCGAGCGGGCAGGCGTGAAGACCCGCTTGTCGACGCCGGGAATGCTGCCGGACCGGTCCTTGGTGACGAAGATCACTTGATTGCGTGGATCGGAGGCCAGAGCCGCAGCCACATGCTGATAATGGCCGGGAAAGTGATTGTGCAGGAAAAGGATGCGCATGGTTCGCCTTCCGGTCATTCCTCTCGGAATGCCCGCCTCATGCTGTCGGTGATTGGGCTGAGGAAGTAATCGATCGCCCGCCGCTCGGCGTTGATCAGGATGACTTCCGCGGGCATGCCGGGGATCATCTCCACCTGGTGGAGCGACTTCAGGGACTCTTCATCCAGCTTGACCCTGGCGGTGAAGTAGGACTGGCCGGTGCGCTCGTCGGTCACCTGATCGGCGGCGACATAGGTCACGTGGCCGTCGATGATCGGGACCTTGCGCTGCTTATAGGCGCTCAGCCGCACATTGGCGATCTGGCCGACCCGCACGCTGTCGATGTCGGCCGGGCTGACCTGCGCCTCGACGACGAGGTCGTCGTCTACCGGGACCAGATCCAGGATCGGAGCGCCGGCACCGATCACGCCGCCGGGCGTGTAGAAGCGGATGTCGGTCACCTTGCCGTCCTGGGGCGAGACGATGTCCTTGCGGCTGACGACGTCGGTGGCGCCGCGCGACCGTTCCGTCATGTCGGCAAGAGTCGATTGGGTCTGCTGAAGCTGGTCGGCGATCTCGGTCCGGCGGGTGTGCTTGAGGGCCAGGATCTCCAGCTCGGCGGCGGCGATCGCCTGCTCCGCCTGGGACTGGTTGGCGGCAAGTTCGCCGACGCGGCCCTTCAGCTCGGCCGAGAGACGCTGCATTTCCAACAGGCGCGGCCGGCGTTCGTAGCCTTTCTCGAGTAGCGACCGGATCGTCGTCAGTTCTTCGTTGGTGTAGCGGAGACGGTCGGCGGTGGCGCTCTCCTGCGCCTTCAGCGCCACGATCTGTTCGCGCAACTGGTCGATCTTGCGACGGTTGATCGCCAGCGACCCGTCGTAGCCGTCCCAGCGGGCGGCGAACAGGCGCAGTTCCGTCGCCATCGCGTCCGCCGCCACGGGGTTGCGCTTGCCGGCGGCGACAAGGTCTTCCGGGTAGACCAGCGAACGCTGCTCCGCTTGTTCCGCCCGGAGGCGGGCGGCGCGGGCCTGGGCGGTCCAGAGCTGGCTTTCGATCTGGCCTAGCTGGGCGTTGGCCATGGTTCCGTCCATCCGGAGCAGGACCTGTCCCGCCTTGACCAGATCGCCTTCCTTGACGAGCAGCTCGGCCAGGAGGCCGCCTTCAAGGTGTGAGATCGTCTTGCGGTGGCTGTTCGCGATGACGGTGCCCTGGGCGATGGCGGCGCTGCTGAGGTCCGCCGTCAGAGCCCAGCCGAAGAAACCGCCGAAGCCGATCGCGACGGCGGCGACGCCGGCGAGCATGGTATTGCGGAGCGACGGCTCGGCGGGCTCCGCTTCCAGCGTGACGGTCCAGACGGCGTCGTGGGGGCTTTGCTTGTGGGCTGGGTTGGTCGGGAGGCTGGTCATGACGCCTGCTCCGTCTTGACCAGCCGGGCGACATTGGGCGCGGTCGCGACCTGCCGGGCGCCGGGCGGCACCGACATTGCCTTGAGCACGTCAGCGCGGGCGCCGAACTGGTCGATCAGGCCGTCCTTCAGCACCAGCAGCTTGTCCACCGCCGCGACGACCGACGGGCGGTGGGCGATCAGGACGACGGTCGTCCCGGCGGCCTTGGCCTTGCCGATGGCGGTCAGCAGCGCCTGTTCGCCGGCGTTGTCGAGGTTGGAGTTGGGCTCGTCCAGCACCAGCAGGCGCGGGTTGCCGAACAGCGCCCTGGCAAGGCCGATGCGCTGGCGCTGGCCGCCGCTGAGGCTGTAGGCGGTGTCCCCGACATTGGTGTCGTAGCCGAACGGCAGGCGGCCAATCATCTCGTGGACATCCGCCATCTTGGCGGCATGGACGACATCGGCCGGGCTGGCGTCCTTCATGCGGGAGATGTTTTCCCGGATCGTACCGTCGAGCAGCGAGACGTTCTGCGGCAGGTAGCCGACATTGACGCCGAAGCTTTCGCGTTCCCACAGGAAGGTGCTGTGACCGTCGAGATAGATGCCGCCGGATGTTGGCTCCCAGATGCCGACCAGCAGGCGGGCCAAAGTCGATTTGCCGGCGGCGGAGGGGCCGATGATGCCGAGGGTTTCACCGGGTTCCAGCGAGAAGGAGATGCCCTTGAGGACGGGACGGTCCACGCCGGGCGGCAGATAGACGAGACGGTCGATCGTCAGCCGACCGTCCGGCCGGGGCAGGGGCATGCTCTGGCGGCGGCTCTGCGCCGTGTTGAGGAGGTCGCGGACGCGCCGGAACGCGGATAGGGCGAACACCCATTGCCGCCAGCCATCGATCAGCTGCTCGAACGGCTGGAGCATGCGGCCCATCAGGATGCCGGCTGCCATGGCGCTGCCGGGTGAGGCCTCGCGGTCGATCACCAGCACAGCCGCCGTCGAGATCATGGCGATCTGGAGGATCAGCCGGAGCGCACGCGACGCGGCGCTCAGCGCCTTGGCGGCCGTGTTTCCCCGGTTGAGCAGGTCGATCATGTGGTACTGGCTGCGCTGCCAGCGCTTGGCGACCGCCGGCAGCATGCCCATCGCCTCGATCACCTCCGCATTGCGGACGGTGGAGGCGATGTCGCTGAAGGAGCGGGCGGCGGCTTCGTTGGCCTGGGCAAGAGGGCGGCGCGTCAGCACGTCGGTCAGCACGCTCATCAGGAACAGGAAGGCGGCGGCGCCCAGCGCCAGCCAGCCATAGACCGTGTGCAGCAGGAACAGCACGATCAGGAACAGGGGCACCCACATCAGTTCCAGCGGCACCGTAATGGCGCTGCCGGTGACGAACGACCGCAGGTCGTTCAGGTCGCGAATGGCCTGGGTCGAGTTCTTCGAGGTGCCGTGCAAGGTGTCGATGACGGCGGCTTCGAGGGTCGGGACATTGAGCCGGCGGCCGATGACGTCGCCCATGATGAGGAAGACGCGCGTCCGGATGAAGTCGAGAACGGCGTAGAGCATCAGTCCGCCGACCGCGACGATGGCCAGCATGATCAGCGTATCGGTGCTTCGGCTGGTCATGACGCGGTCGTAGACCTGCATCGTGTAGAGCGGCACGATCAACATGAGCAGGTTCACGAAACAGCTCAGCACTGCGGTAAAAACCATGCCCCTGCTAAGATGCCGCAGCGTGCTGCGGAAGAGTGCGTGGTCGGTCATGATAGGGAACAAGCTCCGGAACGTGCCGTGATTGTCCCTAAATATTGAGGCTATTCGTTAAATGGCGGTTAATCCGTGTGCACTTGCAAAATTGGATTAGAGCAATAGAAAAATCGATTGAGGTATTAGTGTGAATTTCAATGCACAATGCTTGGATAAAAAGCGATAAATCTGTGACATCGGTGGCGGCGTGTGTCGGCTTCCACCTTCCTCGAACCCCTTGGAAATGCGGTGGATTTCGAAATAGTTCTCATGGAGTTTAAAGGCAAGTCAAAGTCAGTTTTCGTATAATGAAACTGCCTATATTCGGCTATGGTATTTTAGGCGATTAACTGATGAGTAATAATCGAATGGTAATTCTCATATTCAACGGAGACCGGAACCAACCGGCTCCAGAGTTTCCCGCATCATGACACGCTGAAACCGCCGCCGGACCGCGACTGCGCATGGCCGGCCGTTTCCGGAGTTTTCCAGGCGAAGTCTATCAGGAGCTTTACATGCCTCATCAGAAAACAGTCCTGGTCACCGGCGGCGCCGGCTTTGTCGGCAGCCACTGCGTCGCGGAGCTGATTGCGCGCCAATACAACGTGGTCGTGTTCGACAACCTTCAGCAGGGGCATCGCGCCGCCGTGCCGGCCGAGGCGGAGTTCGTGGAGGGCGACCTTGCCAGCCATGCGGCACTGGCCCGCCTGTTCAGCGCCTTCCAGTTCGACGCCATCCTGCACTTCGCCTCGAACTCCCTGGTCGGCGAGTCGATGCGCAATCCGCACCTGTACCTCTACGACAACGTCGTCAACGCGCTGAACCTCGTGCAGGCGGCGACCGAGAACGGTGTCCGTAAGTTCGTCCTGTCGTCTACCGCTAATCTTTTCGGCATGCCGGACCGGATGCCGATCGACGAGAACACCGAGATCGATCCCGGCAGCCCGTACGGCGAGTCCAAGTTCATGATCGAGCGCATCCTGCATTGGGCTGACAAGGTCCACGGCATGCGTTCAGCCTGCCTGCGATATTTCAACGCAGCCGGCGCCCATCCCGACGGCCACCTGGGAGAGGACCACGACCCGGAAACGCATCTGATCCCGCTGGTTCTCGATGTTGCTGCCGGGAAACGATCGCATATCGAGATCTTCGGGGAGGATTACCCGACCCACGATGGGACGTGTATCCGCGACTACATCCATGTTTCCGATCTGGCGGACGCCCATGTCAGGGTGCTCTCAATGCTGGATCACAAGAGCTGCCGCTACAACCTTGGGAATGGCAGGGGCTATACCGTTCGGGAGGTCATCGAGACGGCGGCGCGCGTCACCGGGCGCGACATCGCGGTCAAGACAGGACCTCGCCGCCCAGGAGATCCGCCGGTTCTGATCGCATCGAGCGACCGCGTGCGCAAGGACTTGGGATGGGAACCGCGCTTCCCCGACCTGGAGACGATCATCCGCCACGCCTGGGACTGGCGTTGCCGCAATCCGGAAGGTTATGCCAGTCATATGACGCGTGAACTGGCCGAGGCTTCCTAGAACGGTAGGTACAGCGGCATTTACTGTTCTTTTACAACTCTCAGCAAGGGTAAGTATCGAAAGTATGAGCGGGTAGCTTTGTCGGGGACGGGAAAAGAGTGGACGGGAACGTCGCATTAAAAAACGCGTCAAATACCGCGATATCGTCCTGCTCGATTTGCCGCTGCTGGGGGACCTGTCGGAGGACTGCCGGGGACCTCCAGCGGCATCGGACTGAGAGTGAAGCTTTATTGCCTCGACGAGGAATACATCGTGCCCACCAACGGACTTGCCTTAAAGCACGGCGGACAGCCGGCTCAGCCGGGAAAGGTAACCCATGAAGTCCCTTCGATCCCAGACCGCATTGATTATCAACCGCGCGGCACGGGGGAGGGCGGAATGACCGGCCTTTCCCGCATCGAGCCGGATATCGCCGAGATTGGCGACGATATCCGGCCGGGCCGTGCCAGCGGCACGGCGATCTACCACGACATCGCCCGCATCGTGGAACGGATGCATCGGCGTTTCCTCGATGTGGTCCGGGTCGAGCTGGGCCGCGTCGGTATCGACGACATCAGCCCGGTCCAGGTGCTGATGCTGATGAACATCGGCACCGAGGAACTGTCGGTCCGCGACCTGATGGAGCGCGGCTACTATCTCGGCTCCAACGCTTCATACAACCTGAAGCAGTTGGTGGAAACCGGCTACGTCGATCGGGCGCCGTCCCTGCGGGACCGCCGTTCGGCCCGCTTGCGGCTGTCCGAGAAGGGCATGAGCCTGTGCGGCGAGTTGCGGCGGCTAGAAGCGACCCAGGCCGACGCGCTGATCCGAACCGACGACGACAGCGGCGATTTCGACGTCACCTACCGCACCCTGCGCAAGCTCGAGCGCGCTTGGAGCGACATCATCCGCTACGACGGCCGGGAGTTCGACTGACCGGCCGATCCCGTCTGGCTTGAGGCTTTCTGGCTCGGGGATTGATTGAGATGACTGCGACCGGGACCACCTGCGCGTTGAGCCATTCCGACGTTCATCGTCTGCTGTCGGACCACTCGGCCGATGCGCGGATCGAGACGATGACGAAGCTGGTTTCCAGCTTGGAA
>DASQKT010000529.1:0-5876 GCA_035630415.1 Skermanella sp. | reverse complement strand
CGTTACATAACCTGTCGAAACATGCCGAATCGAAAAGGCCGCGCGGATTATCGCCCGCTACCGGTGCCGGGTAGCGGGCGGTGTTCCGCGTTGTATTTACATTATATCTGACCTGTAGCGGAGTGCGACAGAAACCGGAGTATCTTTCGCTTATCAGGCGGCGGAACTTCTTTCCCGCCAACTGAACAGACCGCTTCGTTCATAAAGCCACGGGTACTGCTTCACCATCTTGCGCGCCTGGGTCATCCGGTATGCCGCGAGACATATCACCGTCAGGATAGCGGTGTGGATGATATAGCCGGTCAGGCTGAGCAACTGGCCGCCGAACAGGGCGTAGATCAGGAATCGGTCGCCCAGTCCAAGCAGCGCCGTGTAGAGGAAGGCGGTCCGCATGGGACGCCATTTGGAGGCCATCCCCTGCCCCGTCATGAAGGCGGCTCCACCGAACAGAACGACGGTGAGGCCGAGGAAGACCGGCAGGGTAACTCCGAAAAGCTGTTCCATCATGGGTCTCCTAATGCCCGCCTTCGAGATAGGCGGTCCGCACTTCCTCGTTCGCCAGCAATTCGCGCCCGGTACCCTGGAGCGTGATGTTGCCGTTGACCATGACGTAGCCGCGATGGGCCAGCTTGAGGGCGTGGAAAGCGTTCTGCTCGACCAGGAACACGGTCATCTTCTGCTCCCGGTTGATGTCCTCGATCACCTTGAAGATCTGCTTGACGATCAGCGGCGCCAGTCCGAGCGACGGTTCATCGAGCAGGAGCAGGCGCGGCTGGCTCATCAGGGCGCGGCCGATCGCGAGCATCTGCTGCTCGCCGCCCGACAGGGTGCCGCCGCGCTGGGCCTGACGCTCCTTCAGGCGGGGGAACAGGGTGTAGACCCGCTCCAACTCCTTACTGAAGCTACCGGGCTGGGCTGTGATCGAGCCCATCTGGAGGTTCTCCAGCACCGTCATGCGGCCGAAGATCCGACGGCCTTCTGGCGACTGGGCGATGCCGCGCCGGACGATCTCGAAGGTCGGGACTCGGGTAATGTCCTCGCCTTCGAAATGGACCGAGCCTGACTTGGCGCGCGGATTGCCGCAGATGGTCATCAGCAGCGTCGATTTACCGGCGCCGTTGGCGCCGATCAGGGTGACGATCTCTCCGGCCGAGACTTCCATATCGACGCCCTTGAGCGCCTCGATCGAGCCGTAGAAGGTGTGGACGCCCGATATCTTCAGCATTGGCGTCTTCTGTGTTTGCTCGGGGTTTCGCTGGGTCATGCGCCTTCCTCCCGCACGGCGACTTCGGGCAGGTCGCGGATGATTTCCGGCGGCAATTCCTCGTGCTCCTCCTCGCCCAGATAGGCACGGATGACGGTCGGATCGTTCTTCACATAGGTCGGAGTGCCGTCGGAGATCTTGCGGCCATAGTCGAGCACGACGACGTGGTCGGAAATCCTCATGACGACGCTCATATCGTGCTCGATCAGCAGGACGCCGATCTTCTCCTCATCACGGATGTAGATCAGCAACTCGGCCAAATCGCCCGACTCGCGCGGGTTGAGGCCGGCGGCCGGCTCGTCCAGGCAGAGCAGCACCGGTTCGGTACACATGGCGCGGGCGATCTCCAGCCGGCGCTGGGCGCCGTAGGGGAGATTGCCGGCTTCCCAGTCGGCGAACCTGGTCAGCTTGACCTTGTCCAGCCAGTGCCGGGCCAGTTCGACCGCCTCCTTCTCCGCCTTGCGGTAGACCGGGAGACCGAGCAATCCGGCGACCGTGAAGCCCGACGCCTTCATCAGCTTGTTGTGCTGGGCGACGATCAGGTTCTCCAGCACGCTCATATGGGCGAACAGGCGGATGTTCTGGAAGGTGCGGGCGACGGCGGCCTGCTGCGAGATGCGGAAGGCTTCCAGCCGCTCGAGCAGGAAGATCCCCTCGTCGCGATGCAGCGCCAGCCTGCCGACGGTGGGAGAGTAGAAGCCGGTTAGGCAGTTGAACATCGTGGTCTTGCCGGCCCCGTTGGGGCCGATAACCGCCGTGATCTGCTGCTTCATCGCCGTGAACGAGACGTCGTTGACGGCGACCAGACCGCCGAAGCGCATGGTCAGGTGCTCGACTTCGAGCAGCGGGGTTCCGGTGATCGCGGTCATTCCCCTGCCTCCGAATCGGCCTGTTGCTGTCTGGCGCTGCGTTTGGGGTGCAGCAGGATCGTCGGGTCACGGTGGGCCAGCAGGCCTTTGGGCCGCCAGACCATGATGAGGACCATGCCCATGCCGAAGGCCAGCATCCGGTATTCCGCCAGTTCACGGAAGGCTTCGGGCAAACCGATGATGAGCAGCGCCGCGACGACGACGCCGATCTGGCTGCCCATGCCGCCGAGCACGACGATGGCGAGGATGATCGCCGATTCGATGAAGGTGAAGCTCTCCGGGCTGATGAAGCCCTGGCGGGTCGCGAAGAAGGAGCCGGCGAAACCGCCGAACATGGCCGCGATGGCGAAGGCCGCAAGCTTGATGTTGGTCCGGTTGATGCCGAGCGAGGTGCAGGCGATGTCGTCTTCCCGCAGCGCCTCCCACGCCCTGCCGACCGGCAGCTTGCGGATGCGCATGGTGAAGACGTTGACGCAGAGCGCCAGGACCAGGATCAGGTAATAGAGAAAGATGATCCGGTGCATCGGATCGAAGGCGATCCCGAACAACTGATGGAAGGCTACGGTGCCTTCGGGCGGGCGGCGTTCGAAGTCGGCGATGCCGAAGAAGCTGGGGCGCGGGATGCCGGAGATGCCGTTGGGACCGCCGGTGAAGACGCCCCAGTTGAGCAGCACGATCCGGATGATCTCACCGAAGCCGAGTGTCACGATGGCGAAGTAGTCGCCGCGCAGGCGCAGCACGGGAAAGCCAAGGATCACGCCCGATGTCGCGGCCAGCAGGCCCGCCAGCGGCAGGCAGAGCCAGAAGCTGAAGTCGAAGTAGTGGGCCAGCAGAGCGTAGGAATAGGCCCCGACCGCGTAGAACGCGACGTAGCCGAGGTCGAGCAGTCCAGCCAGACCGACGACGATGTTCAAGCCCCAGCCCAGCATGATGTAGGTCAGGATCAGGATGCCGATATCGACGACGGAACGGTTGGCGAAGGGCAGGAAAGGCAGGATGACCGCGAAGACGATGGCGATCGGGCCGATCCAGACGGCGGCGTCCTGGACGCGGGCGCCGAGCCGGTCCATCGCCCGGTCCCGTTCCTGCTGGGTCAGGGTGCTGCGGTCGCTGCGCGCCGTGAAGGCGGCGCGGATCGCGATCACCAGGGCGCCGGCTATCGCGATGACCTTGAGGGCTGTCGAGGGAAACGGCAGGAACCACGCGGCGGCGGCCACGGCCAGACTGACCACGAGGACCGGGATCGCCTGTTTCTCGCGGGTCAGGATCAGACCGATGCGGCCGATGAAGACCAGCGCCACCGCGATGGCGACTTCGGTGAAGCGCGGGCTGACGGTCAGGCGGGAGCCGACATCGACGGTGCGGAGGCCGACCAGCGGGAAGGTCAGGGCCAGGGCTACCAGCGCCGTCAGTCCGGCTTCCTTCAGGATCGCCGGGAAATCCAGGCCCGAGCGCCCGGCTTGTTGGGATGCGAGTGCCGTCATCGGGTCAGACCTTCTCGATTTCCGGTTTGCCGAGCAGGCCGGTGGGGCGGAAGATCAGGACCAGCACCAGGATGGTGAAGGTCGCCACGTCCTTGTACTCGATCGAAAAATAGGCGGACCAGAACGCTTCGATCAACCCGATCAGAAGCCCGCCGAGCATGGCGCCGGGCAGCGAGCCAATGCCGCCTAGCACGGCGGCGGTGAAGGCCTTGACGCCCGCCAGAAAGCCGATGAAGAAGTCGATGACGCCGTAGTACAGGGTGACCATGACGCCGGCCACCGCCGCGAGTGCCGCACCCAGGACGAAGGTCAGCGAGATCGTCCGGTCGACGTTGACGCCGAGCAGGCCCGCCATCGTCTTGTCCTGTTCGCACGCGCGCTGGGCGCGGCCAAGCTCCGTCCGGGTGATCAGCATCGTGAAACCGGCCATCAGGGCCGTCGTCAGCAGGATGATCAGGATCTGGAGATAGCTGATGCTGACGACGAAGCCGTCCGCCCGCTCCATCACCGTGAAGCCGCCCTGGATCATCGGGGGCATCGGCTTGACGCGGGCGCCCTGGACCAACTGGACGTAATTCTGAAGGAAGATCGACATGCCGATCGCGGAGATCAGCGGCGCCAGCCGGAAGGAGCCGCGCAGCGGCCGGTAGGCCAGCCGCTCGATCGTCCAGCCGTAGATGCTGGTGAAGACCATGGCGATGATCAGCACCAGCAGCAGCATGATCGGGACCCAGGTGATGCCGGCGGCGCCAAGGACGATGAAGCTGATGACGGCGATGAAGGCGCCGATCATGTAAATCTCGCCATGGGCGAAATTGATCATGCCGATGATGCCGTAGACCATCGTGTAGCCGATCGCGATCAGGCCGTAGATGGCGCCGAGCGTCAGCCCGTTGATCAATTGTTGAAGGAAGTATTCCATATCCTCGATACCCAGACGTGGATTGCGGCGGAGCGTCGGCGCAGCTTGTTATTCACCGCTGCAAGGGGCAGCGGCTCGACCGTTGGGGCGGTGCCCATCCGAACAACCCGGAGATCCGGCGCGGCGGTGAGCCACGGCGCCGACGAGATTGCAGACAGTCGGAATTCTCCCGGTTCAAGTTTTCGGCCGGGTGGTTGGACCACCGGCCTTGTTGTTGCTTGGACGTTATCTTACCCCCTGCGGGCCGGCAAGCATTGAAAATACGGTTTCATGCGGGCTGGAATGGCTCTGCTTCAACCCTGGGCAAAGTGGACTCAAGAAACAAGCAACCTGCACAAAATGAAAGAGCTGCCGGTAACTTGGAAACGGTGCTGTCCGGAGTGCTCCGGATGGATCGAAGTCCCTCCATTGCTTTTCTTCGACACAAGGATTGGTAGCAAGTGTGCACTGCAACCTGGACTGGTCAGGACAGGCTGACGCCGGCCATGGTGAAGCCGATCAGGGCAAGCGTGCCGGCGGTCACGCCGAAGAAGATGCTTTTTCGCGCCATATAGAAGGCCGCCACCGCGATAGCCGCCGAAAGCAGGCGAACGCCGAGGTCGGTCGCCTCCAGCGGTCCGACCGGCATGACGATCATGCGGGCGATCAGGGCAGCCAGCAGCCCATAGGCGACGCAACCGACCCACTCGAACACGGGACCGGAGGGATCGATCCGGCCCGACAGTGCTACGCCGAGCGCCCGCCAGACATAGGTCGCGGCGGCTCCGGCGATCAGGACGACGATAAGCCAGAGATTGGCGGACATCGGGGCGTCAGGCATGCCGGCGCCTCAGCAGACGTTCGCCGCCGAAAGCGACGGTCCCGGCGATCAATCCCGCGAACATCAGACCCCAGTCGTGGGACACCGTGTGGAGCAACGGTCCGAGCACGGCGCCGAACCCCAGGGCCATCACGCGGGCACGGTGGCGCAGGTCGGTGGCGAAGATCAGCATGAAGTAGATCGGGTTGAGGAAGACGAGCCCCAGCGTGATCGAGCGGGGGACGGAGTCGGCCAGCAGGAAACCGGCGGCAGTCCCGATCAGGCTGGCGATCCACAGGCTGACGGCGAATCCGACGAAATAGGGAAGCCGCAGCGGGCGCGCCATGTCGGGGCACCGGCGCATGGAAAAGGCCCAGGCCGTCACTGCGACAAGGTGGGAGTAGAGATAGTAGCGCCAGCGCGGGACGGCGGGATCGTGGACCAGCGGCATCAGGGTGATGACCATGGGCATCAACCGCGCATTGGTCAGCGCCACGGCCAGACAGATCACCAGGATCGATGCGCCGACGCCATAAAG
>DASQKT010000528.1:0-3191 GCA_035630415.1 Skermanella sp. | reverse complement strand
CCGCCGTGCTTTCCAACTCGGAAGTGCTGGGGGTGCTGAAGCCGGGACAGCACGGCAGCACCTTCGGCGGCAATCCTCTGGCCTGCGCGGTGGCTCGCGCGGCGCTGAAGACGCTGACGGAGGAAGGCATGATCGAGAACTCGGCCGTTCAGGGCGAGTACTTCAAGACGCAGCTTCAGGGCATCCGCAGCAATATGGTGCGGGAGGTGCGCGGTCGCGGGCTGATGCTGGCGGTCGAGCTTCACCCGGAGGCGGGAGGAGCCCGCCGCGCCTGCGAGGCGTTGCGGGCGCGGGGCGTCCTGGCGAAGGACACCCACGGCCACACGATCCGCATCGCGCCGCCGCTGGTCATCACGCGGGACGAGGTCGATTGGGCGCTGGAGCAGATCGAGCCGGTGCTGACCGGAGCGGCTTGAGCGAGTTCAGGGCAGACGATCAGGATTGACGCCAGAAGAACCAGACGGTCATTGCGGTCGCGATGCCGACGACGATGAGCTTCAGGAACTTCTGGTTGATCCGCCGGGCGCCGTGGACGCCGACCCAGCCGCCGACCACGGAGGCGAGCGCCATGGGTAGTGTCTGCGGCCAATAGACGGCTCCGGCTACGATGAACGCCGCCACGGCGGCCCCGTTCATCAGGGTCGCCAGCAGGATCTTCAGCCCGTTCATGGCATGGATGTTGGTCATGCCGAACAGCGTCAGCGCTGCCAGCATCAGGAAGCCGATGCCGCCGCCGAAATAGCCGCCATAGATCGAGATGATGAACTGGACGACCAGCACGGCGGGGCCGCTGAGGCGCATGCGGGCGGCGACGCCCTTGGGGGCGAAGTTGCCGACCGCGAAGACCACGGTGGCGAAGAGCATCAGCCAGGGGACGAGGTCCGCGAAGATCGCGTTGGGGGTGTAGAGCAGGAGTACGGCCCCGACCAGACCGCCGGCGAGGCTGAGCCCGATGAAGGACGGCAGGCCGAACTCGCTGATGCCCAGGATGTCGCGCCGGTAGGCGAGCGCGCTGGTCGCCTGTCCAGGGAAGAGTGCGACCGTGCTGGAGGCGTTGGCGGCTACGGGAGGAACCCCGGCGAAGACCAATGCTGGGAAGGTGATGAAGGCGCCACCGCCGGCGATGGCGTTGACCACGCCGGCGGCAAAGGCAGCCAGTACGAGCAGGCTGTAGGAGAGCATTTGGGTGGGGGCTGCTCGCTTTCGTTCAGTCCGCCTTGATCGGCAGGACGAGCTGGAAGGCTTTGATGGTCATGCGCTTGCGGTGATAGAAACGGTGCGCGTCGCCGCGCTGGACGCCGGAAATGATTTCCAGCTGGCCGCAGCCGCGCTCGCGCGCCTGGGCGTGGACCCAGTCGAACAGCTTGTCGCCGAAGCCGTGGGAACGCTGCTTCCCTGAAGTCACCAGATCCTCGACATACATGTACTTGCCTCGGGACAGCGTCTCATGAACGCGGAACCCGCTGCAACCCGCGACTTCGCCGTTGAACCAGAGCAGGGCCAGATTGTAGCCGTCGTCCATCTGGCGGCGGATCTGGTGGCGGTAGACCGCCGGGTCCGTGAAATTGGTCCGCAGTTCCGACATGACCGCGAAGCTGGCGTCGATATCGGCGTCGCTGGCGGCGAAGGTGATGGTGAATTCCTGTCCGTCCATGGCGTGATCGTTCCTCCTGTTGGTTATCCGGCAGTGTTCTTGGTTCTTGTGGAATACCGTATACCAGGTACCAGAGACGGAGCAAGCTCGAAGTATGCTTCAAATTTCGCCATACCGCAGTATGGTGACGGAGTATGGACCGGGCAAAATGCGAATTGGATACCGATGGGCGTGACCAGGAAACTATCCGATTTCCCCCTCTATCCGCTGCTTCTCGCGGCGTATTTCCCGCTATACCTGATGTCGGCCGACCTTGGCATGACCAACCTCGGCGATGTCGTCCGGCCGCTGGCGGTGTGCGTGGCGCTGGCCCTGGCGGCGACGTGGGGGCTTGGAAGAGTGCTGTGCGACGTCCACCGGGCGGCGCTTTGGGTAGCACTGGCGTTCGTCGTCATCTTCGATTTCCGGCTGCTTCAGCAGATGATCGACGGCGCCTTGAGCTTCTGGATCAAGGAACTGCCGGGGATCTACGCGCTGGCCGCCATGGTGGCAGTTGCGGTGTTGGTCGGCTGGCGGGCGCGGCCGGGCGCCAACGTCACCCGCATCGCCAATGTCGTCGTTGCCGTCATGGTGGCCTTTCCGGCGATCTCGCTGGTGCAGCGGGCGCTGGTCGTCAATACGGCGGTGGCGGGTGGGGACCGGGCCGCCGGGCGGGAGGACGCGGCGTTCGATGCCGTGACGGATGGCGGCGAGCGCCCCGATATCGTGCATATCGTGTTGGACGGATATTCCAGGGGCGACGTGCTGGCGCGCTACTACGGCTTCGACAATTCGGACTTTCTGGACGGGCTGAGGGGGCTGGGGTTCGCGGTGGCCGACGGTGCCACGTCTCCCTTCAGCCAGACGCTTCAAAGCATGACCAGCATCTTCACGGCTTCGGACCTGGAGGGGGTCGGCGGCGACAGGACGGGAGCGGAGCTGCGCGACGCCCTGCGCGACCGGCTCAAGCACAACCCCGTCATGGGGACGCTGGACCGGCTGGGATACCAGACGGCGGCGCTGGACATCCGCTACGATCCCGTCCGGATGGACCAGCTCGACCGGTTGCTGGACCGGCACACGCTGAGCAATTTCGAAGTCACCGGCTTGCGGCAGACGGTGTTCTATCCCATCGCGCTGAAGCTGGGTCTGCGCGAAGCCAGCGTCCCGCCGGAAACCTTCACCAAGCCGTATGAGGGGGAGCTGACGGGACCGTATTTCCTTTATATGCACATGCTGACGCCGCATCCGCCCTTCGACATGACCCGAAACGGCGAGGTGCTGCCGCCGGAAGGCGGCTTCTGGAGCATGAACGACGGCTCGCACTATACCAAGCATCTGCCGGAGCGGGAGGAATCCTACCGGCGCGGCTATGTCGAGAAACTGGTCTACACCAACAATGGCATCCTCTCGCTGGTCCGCCGCGTCATCGGGGAGGCCAAACGGCCGACCATCATCATCGTCCACGGCGACCACGGCGGCGGCAAGCACTTCGACCACGACAGCGTCGAGCAGAGCTGCATGGGCGAACGCTTCGCCCCGCTCCTGGCGGTCTATT
>DASQKT010000527.1:0-3395 GCA_035630415.1 Skermanella sp. | reverse complement strand
CGGTTGTTAACGACTACGATGTCCTGGCTCTTACCCGAAAACCATACCCCGGACAGCATTGAAGCCGGACCGCCTGTCGCGGGTCCGGCTTCAATCCATCGAACTTTCCACCATCGGGAGAAGGTTCAGGCGGCTGCCTGGATCTGCTCGATCTTGGCGGCGATGCGGCGCTTGATACGGCGCGCTTCGAGGCTCAACTGGTCATCCTTGGCGTCGAGCAGGAAGGCGTCGAGGCCGCCCTTGTGCTCGATCGTGCGGATGGCGTTGGTCGACAGACGCAGACGGATCATGCCGCCCAGCGCGTCGCTCAGCACCGAAGTCTCCTGGAGATTCGGGTGGAAGCGGCGGCGATTCTTGTTGTTGGCGTGGCTGACGTTGTTGCCAAACATCACGCCCTTGCCGGTCACGGCGCAACGTCGTGCCATCGGACAGGTCCTTAACTCTGTGAACACAAAAACCAAGGTCCGGACGGCACACCGCCCGGCGGAAGCGGGGTTATAGGCAGGTCGCCCGTCGAAGTCAAGGCGAGTCCGGAACGGAAAACGCCGGGGCTGAACGCATCACCTTAACTCCCGCCTGCTGGAGATCGACCAGTTCGACCATCGCGGCGGTGATGGGGAAGGGAAGGAAGTTGGCGGCGACGCGGGCGAAGCGGTCGGGGGCGTCGGTCGCCAGTAAACGGATCGAAGCCGGAACAGTGCTGTTCCCGGCGGCGACGCCGGCGCGCTCCAGCATTCCGGCAACGACATGGGCCGTCGTCACCGCGCTGTCCACCAGCGTCACGCCGGGGCCGACGATGGCCTTGAGGACGGGGCTGAGCAGCGGGAAATGGGTGCAGCCCAGGACCAGCGTGTCGGGCCTGATGCCAGCACCGTCGCCGAACAGCGGCGCCAGATAGCGCTGTGCCGCCGCTTCCGCGACCGGGCCGTCGAGCCAGCCTTCTTCCGCCAGCGCCACGAAGACGGAGCACGCCTGGGTGACCACCTCGGCATCGTCCCGGATGCGCTGGATCGCGTGCTGGTAGGCGCCGGCCTTCGCCGTGCTTTCCGTCGCGATCACGGCGATTCGCCCGGAAGCCGACGCGGTGCAGGCGGCCTCCGCGCCGGGCTCGATCACGCCCGTCACCTCGATATCGGGATAGGCGTCGCGCAGCGCGTCCAGCGCGTGGGCGGACGCCGTGTTACAGGCGACCACCAGCAGCTTGATGCCGCGCTCGACCAGCAGCCCAGCCGCTTGGACGGCGTAGCGGGCGATCGTTTCGGGGCTCTTGGTGCCATAGGGCAGGCGGGCGGTGTCGCCCAGATACAGCAGCGATTCGGCGGGCAGGCGCTCACGCAGGGCACGCAGGACGGTCAGGCCGCCGACACCGCTGTCGAAGATGCCGATCGGCCGGTCATGAAAGCTCATGTGATGGACGCTCATGAGGGAGGAGGATGTCGCCAGCCTGACCCAAGTTTGGTAAACGGCAAATTAATCAGAGTCCGCCGCTCGGGATCTCCGCAGGATTTCCGCACAGTCAGGCATTACGGCAACAGCTTCAGCCCCATCTCCCAGAAGCCCGCTTCCAGCCGGCTCGCCGTGGCGAAGGTCTTCGCCAGATCGCCGAACCGCGCCTCGCCGCCGCGCCGGGCGTACAGGCTGTCGAGCTGGGCGATCTCCGCCGCCGCGACCTGCCCGTACTCCTCGCCGGCGTACATCTCGATCCACTCGCGGTACGGGTTGCCGTCCAGCTTCGTCGCGGGATCGGCCATCAGTTCCGCCGCGATCTCGGCATAGCCGACGATGCAAGGGGCCAGCGCCACGTGCAGGTCCAGCAGGTCGCCCGCCATGCCGCGTTCCAGCACGAAGCGGGTATAGGCCAGTGTGCCGGTCGCCTCCGGCGCTGCGGCCATGGCGTCCTCGTCCAGCCCCCAGCCGGCGCAGAACTTAACGTGCAGGCCCATTTCCAGGTCGAGGATAGCGGAAAGCGACGCCCCGGCCTGCCGCATGTCGGCCAGCGTGTCGCTCTTGTAGACCGCCAGCGCATAGGCGCGCGCGAAATGGATCAGGAACAGGTAGTCCTGGATCAGGTAATGGCGGAACGCCGCCTGTTCCAGGGTCCCATCGCCCAGCCGCCGGACGAACTCATGCCGGGTGTAGCGCGTCCATTCCTCGCCGGCGGCGTCGCGCAGGCGATCGAACAACCGATCAGGCATCCGGCCTCAGCTACCCTGCATGTTGCGGGTGCCGGACGGCAGCTTCAGCGTCAGGCCGTCCAGTTCTTCCGACATGATGATCTGGCAGCCCAGGCGCGACGTCTTGGTCAGGCCGAACGCCAGATCCAGCATGTCTTCCTCGTCCTCGGACGCGTCGTTCAGCAGGTCGTACCATTCCTGTTCGACTATGACGTGGCAGGTCGAGCAGGCGAGCGAGCCTTCGCACGCGCCTTCCAGGTCGATGTCGTTCTTGTGGGCGATTTCCAGCACCGACAGGCCAACGGGAGCATCCACGTCGCGGCGGGTGCCCTCGGTGTCGATGAAAGTGATCTTCGGCATGATGCCATAACTCCGTACGTTTTATTCTTATCGGTCCGAAACCGCGAATGCGGGACTAAAGGTTCGGGCTTGGGCTTCGTCAAGCGAATCCGTCATTTTCTTTGCCGAATACCTCTCCCGCACGCTCACGTCCTATGACGCGGAGCCTTCGGGAAGCCGCTGCCGGCGTTCCCGGATCGTGGCCGCCAGGGACTCCAGCCGTTCCAGCCGCGCCATGGCGCCGGCGGCCGAGGTGTTCTGACCGGCGCGGAACGCCGCCGACAGGTCCAGGATGCACTGCTCGATATCGCGCGCCGCCCGGTTTGCCAGCCGGTCCAGCGTCACCGTGTCGTCGGTTTCGGCAGCCTCGGCTTCCAGCGCCGCCAGTTCCGGATCGATCGGCGCTGCGTTCCCCACCGCCGTCGTCCTCGCCATGTCCAGCAGGTACCGCGCGCGGCGCATGGGGTCGCGCAACGTGTCGTAGGCATGCTGAAGGGCGTCCAGGTGAGCCCTGGCGTTGGATTTCTCGCGCGGGCCTTTGTCGGCAAACCGTTCCGGCGCCAGCGTCCGGCGAAAACCCGTGAACTGGCGCTCCAGCACCGCCGAATCGACATCGAAGCGGACCGGCAGTCCCAGCCGCGTGAAGGGGTCGAGCACGCGCGGCGGCTGCACCGTGCCGCAGTGATGGCAGAACAGGGCGCGCTGCGACACGGGCTGGGAACACAGCCAGCAAGAGACCATGTCCCCCGTCACCATGCCGGGTCTTCCGCTTTGTGGTTTACGCTCAGTCATGCCGGATCGCTTCTGTCATGATGGCTCTCGGGTGCTGCGCAGCGCCCGCCGCAGGTCGTCTTTACAGATAAGGAGCCCGCGCGGCAACGC
>DASQKT010000526.1:0-3954 GCA_035630415.1 Skermanella sp. | reverse complement strand
CCAAGCGGTTCCGCGTACCGAAGATGCCCGCCTGTTGACTGGACGCGGGCGCTATACCGACGACATCTCCCTGCCGGGTCAGACATACGCCTACGTCCTGCGGTCACCACAGGCACACGCCGAGATCGTCTCCATCGACCTGGAAGAAGCCCGCAACGCCCCCGGCGTCCTGGCGATCTACACGGTCGAGGACCTGGAAGCGGCCGGCATCCAGAACATCCCCTGCAACGTCCCGCTGGTCCAGAAGGACGGCACGCCGCTGGTGACACCGCCGCGCCCGGCCCTCGCCAAGGGCCGCGTCCGCCATGTCGGCGATCCCGTCGCCTTCGTCGTCGCGGAAACGCTGGATGCGGCGCGTGACGCCAGCGAGCTGATCTTCGTCGATTACAGCCAGCTTCCCGCCATCACCGACACCGCCGGTTCGCTCGCCCCCAACGCCCCGCAGGTGTGGGAACAGGCGCCCGGCAACCTCAGCTTCCTCTGGGAAAAGGGTGACGCGGCGGCGACCGAGGCCGGCTTCGCCAAGGCCGCCAAGGTGGTCAGCATCGACCTGATCAACAACCGCGTCGCCCCGACGCCGATGGAAGGCCGGGCCTGCCTCGCCACCATCGACGACCAGGACCGCTACGTCCTCTACGTGTCGAGCCAGGGCGTCCACGGCATGCGGACCCAGCTCGCCACCCAGATCTTCAACGAGCCGGAAGAGAAGTTCCACGTCCTGACGACCGATGTCGGCGGCGGCTTCGGCATGAAGATCTTCATGTACCCGGAATACGTCCTGTCGGTGTTCGCCGCCCGCAAGCTGAACCGCCCGGTCAAGTGGACCTCCGACCGGAGCGAGGCCTTCCTCAGCGACGACCACGGCCGCGACAACGTTTCCCACGCCGATCTGGCGCTGGACGCCGACGGCAAGTTCCTGGCGATGCGGGTCTCGACCGTGGCGAACCTCGGGGCCTACCTCTCCAACTTCGGCCCCTACATCCCGACCGATGCCGGCACCGCGATGCTGGCCGGCGTCTATACGACTCCGGCGATCCACATCCTGGTCAAGGGTGTGTTCACCAACACCAACCCGGTGGACGCCTATCGGGGCGCCGGGCGGCCGGAAGCGGCCTATCTGCTGGAACGCCTGGTCGATGCGGCGGCGCGCGAGCTGAAGATGCACCCCGGCGAGCTGCGCCGGCGCAACTTCATCCCGCCGGAAGCGATGCCGTACAGCACGTCGCTAGGATTGGTCTACGATACCGGCGAGTTCGCCCGGAACATGGACGACGCCCTCGCCCTGTCGGAATGGGACGGCTTCGAGCAGCGCCGGCAGGAGGCCCGCGCCAAGGGCAAGTTGCGCGGCATCGGCATGTCCACCTATATCGAAGCCTGTTCGGGCGGCGGACCGGAGCAGGCGACGATCCAGATGGACGGGGCCGGCAAGGTTACGGTCCTGATCGGCAGCCAGTCCAACGGCCAGGGGCACGAGACGGCCTATACCCAGATCGTCTCCGCCCGGCTCGGCGTTCCGATCGAGGACATCGAGATCGTTCAGGGCGACAGCGCCCGCATCAGCTTCGGCTCCGGTACCGGCGGTTCGCGTTCGATTCCGGTCGGCGGCGCCGCTCTGTCCGACACGGCGGAGCGGGTGATCGAGAAGGCCCGCGCCAAGGCGGCGGAGATGCTGGAAGCGGCCTCGGTCGATATCGAGTTCGACGACGGCACCTTCACCATCGCCGGCACCGACCGGAAAGTGACGATCCAGGACGTCGCCAAGGCCAATGCCCCGGCCGGCGGCGGCTTCGCCTTCGACGAGGAACGGCAGTGGACGCCGCCGGCCTCGACCTTCCCCAACGGCTGCCACATCTGCGAACTCGAAATCGATGAGGATACCGGCGGGATCGAGTTCGTCCGCTACACCGTGGTCGATGATTTCGGCAAGGTGCTCAACCCGATGATGCTCGCCGGTCAGGTCCATGGCGGCGTCGGCCAGGGCATCGGACAGGCGATCCACGAGGAATGCGTCTACGATCCGGACACCGGGCAGCTCCTGACCGGGTCCTTCATGGACTACGGTTTGCCGCGCGCCACCGACCTTCCCTTCGTCCAGTTCAAGCTGAACGAGGTGCCGAGCACGACCAACGCCCTCGGCATGAAGGGTGCGGGTGAGGCCGGCGCCATCGGGGCACCGCCCGCCGTCATCAACGCGGTGGTAGATGCGCTGTCGGTCTTCGGCGTCCGGCATGTGGACATGCCTGCAACACCGGAGAAAATTTGGCGTTTGATCAATGCGGAACGGCCCGCAATGGCCGCTGAATAGCGTCGCCGGGGTTTCCCAAGGCTCATGGCGAGGCGTATGCTCACCTCCTTGTGAGCTTTGGGGGACTTATGGCGGATTTCAGCTTGGATCAGGGCGTTGCTAAGTTACTGCCTTCCGTAAAGTCGATCGCTCGGGAGGCCGGTCAGGTCATTCTGCGCTACTACACCGACACGGTTTCCGCCCATGTCAAGCCGGACGGAAGCCCGGTGACGGCGGCGGACCATGCCGCCGAAGCCGTCATCCTGCCGGCCCTCCATCACCTGACCCCGAATATCCCCGTAATCTCGGAGGAGGAATACGCTTCCGGTAAGTCTCCCCCTGGTGACCACGCGACCTTCTGGCTGGTCGATCCGCTGGACGGCACCCGCAGCTTCGTCGAACATACCGGCGAGTTCACCGTCAACATCGGGTTGGTCAGCAACGGCATTCCGGTGCTCGGCGTGATGTATCTACCGGTCGATGGCGACCTCTACGCCGCCGCCGGACCCGGAACCGCCGTCCACTGCGAGCAGGGCCGGCACGACGTTCCGATCTCCGCCCGGACCATTCCGGGGGATGGACTGGTCTGTCTGTCCAGCCGGAGGCATGGCGACCGTGAGAAGCTCGACAACTTCCTTCAAGGCAAGCTGGTGAAGGAACACCGCCACTCCAGCAGCGCCCTCAAGTTCTGCGTGATCGCGAGAGGCGAAGCCGACGTCTACCCCCGCTTCGGCCCGACCTGTGAGTGGGACACCGCAGCCGGCCACGCGATCCTGCTCGCCGCCGGCGGTTCGATCGAAACGCCCGACGGCAAGCCCCTGGGCTACGGCAAGCCCGACTACCTCAACGGCGAGTTCGTCGCCTACGGCCGGCGATGAACCTCAGCACCGCCGCCGTCACCGTCCTGACCACGGCGGACCCTGCCGAGAAAGTACGACTCTCCCGCCGGTTCGCTGAAGAGTGGCAAAGCGGCGCTATTTCTCACCCTATAGATGTGCCTGTTCCGGACCGCCCGGCCCGCCCTGCCGAACCGGAACTCCGCCCCGTCCGCGACATGCCGCCCCGCCGGAAAGGCGGCAGCGCCGCCGGCCGGACGGCGTTGGTTCACGCCCTCGCCCACATCGAACTGAACGCCATCGACCTGTCCTGGGACATCGTCGCCCGCTTCGGCTCCGCCATGCCCAAGGGGTTCAGCGACGATTGGGTGCAAGTCGCCGACGACGAAGCGCGGCATTTCGACATGCTGTCGCGCCTGCTGGAAAGCCAAGGCAGCCGCTACGGCGCCCTGCCCGCCCATGATGGTCTGTGGCAATCCAGCCAGGACACCGCGCACGATCTGGCCGCCCGGTTGGCCGTCGTTCCGCTGGTTCTGGAAGCGCGCGGCCTGGATGTAACGCCGGCGATGATCCTCAACCTCCGGAAATTCGGAGACGACGCGGCGGCGGATGCCTTGCAGATCATCCACGACGACGAAATCACCCACGTCGCCGCCGGCCGGCGCTGGTTCGAGCATGTCTGCGCGGAGAAGGGGCTGGAACCCATTCCGACGTGGCAGACTCTCGTCCGGACTTACTTCAAGGGCAGCCTGAAACGACCGTTCAATGAGGCCAGCCGGACGAAGGCCGGCTTCTCGGCCGCGTTCTATGATCCAATCGCTGATTGAACAACCT
>DASQKT010000525.1:0-3225 GCA_035630415.1 Skermanella sp. | reverse complement strand
TGGACAATCGAGGAATGCATGGTTCTGTACACTGTCGGCCCTTCCAAAGCTTTGGGCGTTCGCGGTTTCGGATGTGGGTTCAAATGCGGCTTGGTCTTATACGGTTCAGGCCTCCATTGGAAGCACGGCAGGGTCGCGGCTGCTTCGCCACGCCGTTTTCCGCTGCTCTATCTTCCATCTAACCGTCTTCGAGGTGCAGCAGCGCCGTGATGCCGAGCAGCAGGCTGGCGCCGGCGGGCGCCCACGCCGCCAGCGGCACGGGGATCGTCTCCGATATGCCGAACGCCCGGACCACGTCGCTGAACAGGAACAGCACGAAGCCGGTGACCACGCCACCCGCGACCATGATCATGGTGCCGCCGCGCCGTGTCTGACGTAGCGAGAAGGCTGCGGCGAAAAGCACCATCGCGCAGAACAGCAACGGCGTCGATAGCAGCGACTGAAAGTGCAGCCGGTGCCGGGTTGCCGAAAAGCCTGTATTCTGAAGCGTTTTGATGAATCCGGGCAGCTCCCAGAACGACAGGCTGTCCGGCGACGCGAAGCTTTCCTGGATACGCTCCAGCGTCAGGTCGGTGGCGAGTTTGTATTCCTCGAACCTCTCGGCGGGACCGTTGCCGGTATTCAGCCAGCCGTCGCGGATGGTCCATGAGCCCGGCTGCAACGTCGCCGATGCGGCGTCGATCCGCCTTACGAAGACCCCCTTGTCGTCATAGATAAAGATATTGACCGGTTGCAGCCTTGTGGTTCCGGGCTCGACCGAATCGGCATGGATCACGACTTGTCCGTCATCCTGGACCTGACGCAGCCACAATCCCGACCCCGACACCACGAGCGAACTGGTTCGGCCGCGCAGATAGCGGTCCTCCATCTTCTCGTAGCGGGCGACCAGTACCGATCCGACCGGGTTGATCACAGTGACCTGGATCACCGCGATCAGCGGAGCGACTATCAGCACCGGTCCCAGGAACTGCCACGCCGAAACACCGACCGCGCGCGCTACCACCAGTTCCTGGCTTCGCGTCAAGCGCCAGAAAGTGAACATGCCGGCGAACAGGATGACGAAGGGGAAGACCTGCTGGCCGATCTCCGGCAGCTTGAACACCGCCATCTGGATCACGATCGAGAAGCTCGCATCCGGCTTGCCGGCGGCGCGGCGCAGCAGTTCGACCGTGTCGATCAGCAGGATGACCGACAGCAGGATGCCCAGCAGCATGCAGAAGTAGAATAAGAACTGCCGCCCAATATAGCGGGAAAGTGTGCCCGAGGTCCGCATGGCGCTTTCCTTATCCCGCCGCCGGCCGCAGCCGGCCCGTGCGTTGCCCGCGAATACCCTGCCTGAGCATCAGGAAGGCACCAACCAGAACCGGGATCGTCACCACCACGTAGAGCAGCGGAATGAAGGCGTTGTTGTTGACCGACAGGTTGGTTATGCCAAGAGCCGCACTCTGGAGCACCAGCACCGCCGCCACTGCCGCCACGATGCGCTGGCTCTGGCCACGCCGGTTGAACTCGCCCACCAGCAGGATGGCGACGCCCATCAGCGTGAAGCCCAGAGCGAAGATCGGGCTGGTGTAGCGCTGGTGAAGCTCGGCTGTCAGCCGCGCCTTGAACGGGGCCAGTTCCGGTATCTCGCCGGCGTGCATCAGCTCGGCGGTCGATCGCTCCCGCGCGTCGGGCAGACGGTCGGATAGCTGGCGCTCGAAGACCTTGATGTCCACGGCATAGCGGTCGAAGAAGAGCTGCGACATGCGCCCGGTCGCCAGATCCATTTCCTGCCGGTTGCCATCGAATACGACCACGCGGGCTCCGGCGCCGCCTTCCACCGTCTGGCCCCGGTCGGCTATGATCGTGACGGGCTTCCCTTCGATGCGGGTGTCGTGGATCACCAAGCCCTGAAGCTCGCCGTCCGCCATGCGGCGGCGGACATAGACGGTCAGGCCGTCGCCGGCCTCGTTGAAGACGCCTTCGCGCAGGAAAATCGTAGAAAACTGGCTCTTCGCCATGCCTTCCAGCCGCGCCAGTTCGCCATAGGACGCCGGCGCCAGATACAGCGTCAGGACATAGCAGACGGCCATGACGATCAGCCCCAGCAGCACGGCGGGCTTGGCCAGCCCCCAGGGGCCGAGGCCGGCCGCGCGCATTACCACTAGTTCCGAATCCATCGTCAGGCGGTTATAGGTGAACAGGACGGCCGCCAGCAGCCCGATCGGCAGGACGATGGATAGGAATGTCGGAAGGGTTACCAGCATGAGCTGGAGGAACAGATATATGGGAGCCCCGCCGTCCACCACGATTTCCAGCAGGCGCAAGGACTGGGTCAACCAGATCACCAGCGTCAGGCCGGCGGTGACGAACAAAGTCGCCACGATCAAGTGGCGGAAGAGGTAAAGCGTCAACCGTTTCATGGACTCGTCATATCCGACTACCGTTCCCGCCAATCGCCCGGCGGACGGCAGTAGCGCATGAGCCGTGGTCGGCGTAGCTTGACAGCGTATGGTCGGTGTTCTTTATCGGACACGCGCCGCCGAAACAACCATCCGATGCCGGAACGGCCAAATTGCCGCCGGGCCAATCGGCCCTATCTGGCCGACTATGATAAACCAAGAGGGTAGACATGAAATTCACGTTCTCCGATCTGTCGCTGCCCCAGGCCGGCTCGATCGCCCTTCCGGTTCTGGCCGATCGGACGCTGACGAAAACCGGGACCGACCTGGACGCCAGGACCGGCGGCATTCTTACCCGCGCCATGGCCGCCAACAAGTTTTCCGGCAAGGCCGATGAAACCCTGACCATCGTCGCCCCCGGCGGCGTCGATCTGAACCACATCCTCCTGATCGGTCTCGGCAAGCCCGACCAGATCAAGGACACCACGGTACAGGATGCCGGTGGCGCCATTGTGGCGGCGTTGGGCAAGAATGCGGCGGAAGTGTCCGTCGTGATCGACGATCTGCCCGGCAGCAGCCTGCCGCCCGCCCAGGTCGCGGCGGAGATCGCCTTCGGGGCGCTCCTCCGCTCCTACCGCTTCGACAAGTACCGCACCAAGGAAAAGCCGGAAGCCAAGCCGGCCCTCCAGTCGGTCGCCGTCCTGTCCGGCGATGCGGCCGCCGCCCAGGACATCTTCGCTAAACGTGAGGCGCTCGCCGGCGGCATCTTCCTGACCCGCGACGTCGTGTCGGAGCCCGCCAACATCATCTTCCCCCGCACCTTCGCCGAGCGCTGCCGCGA
>DASQKT010000524.1:0-8419 GCA_035630415.1 Skermanella sp. | reverse complement strand
AACTCATGTTGTGGTACCAGGATGGACGGTGGCCGAACCGGTCCCAATCCGGCGTCCAGCCGAAATCGGCCGGGTAGATGTCGGTCGTCAGCCGCTGTTCGAAACCATGGAGCTGATCCGGTCCGCAGAAGTGCATCTTGCCGGCCAGGATGGTCTGATAGCCGGCATGGCGCAGGTAATGCGCGAAGGTCGGAACGTCCGATGGAAACTCGGCCGAGTTGTCGTAGGCGCCGATGGCGGACGGCAACCGTCCCGACATGAAGACGTAGCGGGACGGCGCGCAGAGCGGGCTGTTGCAATAGGCGGATTCAAAAGTGACGCCGTCGGCCGCCAGCGCATCGATATTCGGCGTCTTGGCAGGTCCGCCACCATAGGCCGCGAGCACGCCGGGGGTAAGCTGATCCGCCATCAATATCAGTATGTTCGGCCGACTTGTCATTTTCTGCACGCACCTCTCCTGTTTCCGATCCTGCTTGGGAAAAGCGGGACCGGCATCAATTGTTCCGGGTTCCACAGCTTGGCGCTGGGGATTGACGTTGCGCCCGGATCGGGCGGCTACTCGAACAAGCGCCGGTCCGGCGGCACGAGGTCGCGGTCCAGCGCCAATGCCTCGACGGCGCTCAAGCCTTCCGTCAAGGCGGCAGGTTCCGGCGACGGGCCGTCGCGGCGGAGTTCGGATGGGCTGATGCCATAGACCTCGCGGAACTGGCGGGAGAAATGGGCGCAGTCGGCGAACCCGGTCTCCAGCGCTATCGACGTGACCGAGCGCGCCGAATGGCGCAGCAGCCAATGGCCGTAGCGCAGGCGCAGGATTCGGTAGAAGCCGGTCGGGTTCATGCCGGTCGCCTCGCGGAACAGCCGCTCGAACTGCCGGGTACTGACGCTGAGCCTTCGGGCAATCTGCTCGACCGATAAGGGCGGACTGAGGTTCTGCTCCATCAGCAGCAATGCCCTGCGGACGCGATCATTGACGATCGCCCCTCCGCCGGGCTCGCTGGAGGTCGGCGGCTGGGGCTGGCTCTGGCCCGGCGGACGGGCCTTGTCGATCAGCATGATATGCATCGTCTTCTGGGCACAGGCGGCGCCCAGATGGCGCTCGATCAGGAAGGCTGCCAGATCGGCCACACCGGCCCCGCCGGAACAGGTGATGCGGTCGCGGTCCACGACGTAGAGCTGGTCGGCGACCGGCTCATGGTCCGGGAATTCCTCCAGATAGTCGCGGTGATGATACCAGCTCACGCAGCAGCGCCGGCCGCGCATCAGTCCGATCCGGCTGAGGACGAAGCTGCCGGTGCAGACTCCGACCAGCCCGACGCCGCGCGCGGCTGCCGAGCGCAGGTAATCGACCGCCTGCGCGTCCAGTTGAGGACCGGCATGGAGCAGGCCGCCGACCACGACGATGTAGTCGAACTGGCGCGGGTCCTGGAACGGTTCCCAGCGGGCGACCGGGATGCCGCAGCTCGACTTCACCGGCTCGGGAGAAGATCCCATGATGGTCCAGCGGCACCGGATCTGCCGGCTGCCGTCGCCGTCGTCGGCGGCCAGCCGCAGCGCGTCCATGAAGGTGGACAGCGCCGTCAGCGTGAAGTTGTTGGTCAGGATGAAGCCGACCGACAGGCCGGCGCGCCCGCCGCTTCCATCGGTCATCGCGTTCATTTGACCCCTGCCATCTGCCGGACCGGTTCGATCAGGTGGCGGACCCTGTGGCTGCTCTGGTCGTTGCGCGGCGCCACGCCGAAGTAGTCGCGGTAGCATTTGCTGAAATGGGTCGCGGAGACGAAGCCGCAGCTTATCGCCACCTCCATCACCGACATCTTGGTCTGGCAGAGAAGCTGACGTGCCCGCTGGAGCCGGAGGCCCAGGTAGTAGCGGGCGGGCGAGCAGTTCATGAATTTGCGGAACAGCCGCTCGACGTTGCGGCGCGACTGGCCGAGCTGGGCCGACAGGGCCAGCAGGTCCAGCGGCTCCTCGATGTTCTCCTGCATCAGCTTGACGGCGGCGGCCAGTTCCTCGCGGTCGATGCCGGGGTTGGGCTGGATCGCCACGTGCTGGCGCACCGAGCCCTGGCGGATCTTGTCGTGCAGGAGCTGTTCGGCAATGGACACCGCCAGCTTCTCGCCGTGGGTGCTGGCGATGCGGTACAGCATCATGTCCATCGCGGCGGTGCCGCCGGCGCAGGTGAAGCGGTTGCGGTCGATGTTGAACAGCTCGCCGGTCGCCTCGATCTCGGGATAGGTTTCGGTGAAGCCCGCGAGGTTTTCCCAGTGGATCGTACAGCGGTAGCCGTTGAGCAGCCCGGCGCGGGCAAGGATATGGCTGGCGGTACAGAGCGATCCCAGCTCGACGCCCTCCGCCGCCCGGCGGCGCAGCCAGGACAGGACGCGGCGGTCGTCGTACCAGTGCCCATCGACGCCGCTGCACACGATAAGCGTCGGAAGCGGGGGTGCCGCGTCCATCGCGTGATCCACCGCGATGCGAAGCCCGCAACTGGCCTCCCCCACCCCGCCTTCGGGCGAGAGCAGCACCCAGCGGTACAGTTGCCGGCCGCTGATGTGGTTGGCCAGCCGGAGCGGCTCCAGGGCCGCCGTGAACGCGATCATCGAAAACCGGGGAACCAGCAGGAACCCCACAGTCTCAGGCGTGCTCACGACTTGGCCCATGGAACGAGAGACCTTTCTAGTACGTGTGGATCACCAATTACTTCTGTCTCGGAACATTCATCTTCAGTGCGTCCCAAAAGCAAGAGCCGCCGCAAGCCTCATCCGAAAGCGTTACGATCAGCCGGCCGAACGATAGGCCGGCAACTCGCCCTGACGCCGCGCCGGAGTGTTGCCGGCGACGAAATAGGGCACGTCGGCCCGCGCCAGGGGGGCACGTCCCCGGATCACGTCGGCCAGCTTCTCCGCCATCATGATGGTCGGGGCGTTGAGGTTGCCGGTCGTGATCAGCGGCATGATCGACGCATCGATCACCCGCAGCGCTTCCACGCCATGCACCCTGCCCTGACCATCGACCACGGCCATGTCGTCGGTGCCCATCCGGCAGGAGCAGGACGGGTGGTAGGCCGTCTCGCCATGCTGGCGGACGAACTCGTCCAACTCGGCGTCGGACTGGAAATCGACGCCGGGGCTGATCTCCCGCCCGCGATAGGGGTCCAGCGCCTTCTGCTGGATGATCTCGCGGGTGATCCGGATGCCGGCGCGGAACTCCTGCCAGTCCTGCGCTTCGGACATGTAGTTAAACAGGATGCTCGGCGCTTCGCGCGGGTCCCTGGACTTGGCGCGGATGCGGCCCCGGCTGGGCGAGCGCATGGACCCGACATGGGCCTGGAAGCCGTGGGCTTCGACCGCGTTGCTGCCGTTGTAGTTAATCGCGACCGGCAGGAAATGGTACTGGATGTTCGGCCACGCGAAGCTCTCGTCCGACCGGATGAAGCCGCCCGCCTCGAACTGGTTGCTGGCGCCGGTACCGGTGCCCAAGAACAGCCATTCCGCCCCGATGGCCGGCTGGTTGTACCATTTCAGGGCCGGATACAGGGAGACCGGCTGGGTGCATTCATATTGCAGGTACATCTCCAGGTGATCCTGGAGATTGGCGCCGACGCCGGGGATATCGGCCACCTGGGCGACGCCCAGCTCGTTCAGCAGCGTGGAAGCACCAAGGCCGGAGCGCTGGAGGATGGCGGGCGACGCGATGGCGCCGGCGCAGACCAGCACTTCCCGGCGGGCATGCGCCGTGACCGGCTCGTCCTTGTGCAGGTAAGCTACGCCGATGGCGCGCTTGCCGTCGAACAGGATGCGGTCGGTCAGCGCATGGGTGACGATGGTCAGGCCGGGGCGGCCCTTGGCCATGTCGAGATACCCCCGCGCCGTGCTGGCACGCCGGCCGTTCGGCGTGACGGTCCGGTCCATCGGGCCGAAGCCTTCCTGCTGGTAGCCGTTCAGGTCGTCGGTGTGCGGATAACCGGCCTGGACGCCCGCCTCGATCATGGCATGGTACAGGGGGTTGTTGTGGAGCTTCGGAGTGGCGACGCTGACCGGGCCGTCGCCGCCATGGTACTCGTTGGGGCCGATGTCGCGGCTTTCCGCCTTCTTGAAATAGGGCAGGCAGTCGCGGTAGCTCCAGCCGTCGAGGCCGAACTCGCGCACCCAGTTGTCGTAGTCCAGCGCATTGCCCCGGATGTAGCACATGCCGTTGATCAGCGAGGAGCCGCCAAGCCCCTTGCCCCGCCCGCATTCCATGCGGCGGTTGTTCATGTGGGGCTCGGGATCGGTCAGGTAGGCCCAGTTATAGCGCCGGCCCTGGAGCGGAAAAGCCAATGCTGCCGGCATCTGGGTGCGGAAATCCAGGCGGTAGTCGGGACCGCCCGCCTCCAGCAGCAGGACGCTGACGCCTTCGTCCTCGGTCAGCCGGGCAGCCAGGACATTGCCGGCCGATCCGGCACCGACGATGATGTAGTCGAACTCGTTGATGGCGGTCATGAGTTCAATTCCTCCTGGAAAACCCTGGGCGTTCAAAAGACTGGACGGCGGCTTATTAGAAAACGGACTGGAAAGCCCCCAATTCGACCTGGATCGACTTGATCCTGGTGTAGTGCTCCAGCGTGCCGGTGCCGTTCTCGCGGCCGATGCCCGACTGCTTGTAGCCGCCGACCGGCATTTCCGCCGGGGACTCGCCCCAGCTGTTGATCCAGCAGATGCCGGCTTCGAGCTGGTGGATCACGCGGTGCGCCGTCGTCAGGCTCTCCGTCACCAGACCGGCGGCAAGGCCGTAGGAGGTGGCGTTAGCGCGGCGGATGACCTCCTCTTCGGTGTCGAAGGTCAGCAGGCTCATGACCGGGCCGAAGATCTCCTCGCGCACGATCGCCATGTCGTCTCGGCAATCGGTGAAGATCGTCGGTTCGACGAAAGCGCCCTTGTCGAAGGGAGGGCGCTGGACGCGGTTGCCGCCGGCCAGCAGCCGGGCGCCCTGCTCGCGGCCCGATGCGATGTAGCGGAGCACCTTTTCCATGTGGCCGAAGCTGGAGAGCGGGCCGAAATTGGTGTCCGGGTCGCGCGGGTCGCCGAGGCGGATACGCTTCACCCGCTCCAGCAGCCGCGCTTCGATGTCGGGCATGACCGAGCTGTGGACGAAGACGCGGGTGCCGTTGGTGCAGACCTGACCGGAGCTGTAGAAGTTCGCCATCATCGCGATATCGGCGGCACGGTCGAGATCGGCGTCGGCGAAGACGATCAGCGGCGACTTGCCGCCCAGCTCCATCGTCACTTCCTTCAAGGTGGAACCGCCGGCCGAAGCCATCACCTTGCGGCCGGTCTCGACGCCGCCAGTGAAGGAGATCTTCTCAATGCCGGGATGCTCGGCGAGCAGCGCTCCGACCCGTCCGTCGCCCTGGACGACGTTGAAGACGCCGTCGGGCAGACCGGCTTCGGTGTAGATCTCCGCCAGCTTCAGGACGCTGAGGGGGGTCACTTCGCTGGGCTTGAAGATCATCGCGTTGCCGGCGGCCAGCGCCGGAGCCGACTTCCACAGGGCGATCTGGATCGGGTAGTTCCAGGCGCCGATCCCAGCGACCACGCCCAGCGGCTCCCGCCGCGTATAGACGAAGGACGAGGTCCGCAGGGGGATCTGCTGGCCTTCGATCGAGGGGGCGAGGCCGGCGTAATATTCCAGCACGTCGGCACCGGTGACGATATCGACGAACTGCGTCTCGCTGAGCGGCTTGCCGGTATCCAGCGTCTCCAGCTCGGCCAGTTCGTCGTTGCGGGCACGCAGGATTTCCACGGCGCGGCGCAGGATGCGGGAGCGCTGCATGGCGGTGAACCCGGCCCAGACTCGCTGGCCCTCATGCGCGCTGGCGACCGCGCGGTCGATATCGGCCGGAGAGGCCTGCTGCACTTCGGCCAGGATTTCGCCGGTCGCCGGGTTGACGGTGGAGAAGGTCTCGGCACTGTCGGCTGATGCGGGGCGGCCGTGGATGTAGAGCCCCTGCTGTCCGAACTTTGCCATGGCGGCCTCCTCCTCATGAATAGACGAACCGGTACAGTCGGTCATACCCATGTAAACATTTTATATTGGACGATCAACCAAAATCATTGACTGGCCGTTCAACAAAAAATGGGCAGGCGCTTTTTAGTGGGTCGGCTCCAGGTGGTTCTTCAACTGGCTGGCGAGATAGCTGCGGACGATGGCGCGGGCCACCGCAGCGTTCTCGACGCCGTCGAGCGAGGCGCGCAACCACAAGCCGTCGATCAGGGCCGCCAGTCCGGTAGCGGTTTCCACCGCAAGGGCAGCCGGCACCAGCTTCCGCAGTTCATGCAGCAGGTTGGAGCGGAGACGGCGGGCGTTGACGCGCTGGAGGCGGGCGAGTTCCGGCACGTGGGGCACCTGTGCCCAGAAAGCCAGCCATGCGACGATCACCGGCCGATCGAACTGGGTGTCGGCGAAGTTGCCGTCGATGATCGCGTAGAGCCGCTGTTCCGGCGAAGTCGCGGTCGCCAGCCGGTCCACCATGTCCTGGCGCAACTGCTGGAGCAGGGTCCGCATCGTCGCTTCAAGGAGATCGTCCTTGCTGCCGAAATAGTGGTGAACGATACCGGTCGATACCCCAGCCTCCTTGCTGATCCGGGATATCGTGGCGTCAGCATAGCCATAGCGGCTGATCGACGTTATCGTTGCTTCGATCAGTTGCTGCCGCCGGATCGGCTCCATTCCGACTTTCGGCATGCGTAGTTCCTCACCATTTGGTTTTCTCGGATGGGGAGGGTATCTTTTTTTAATTGGACGTTCAATCGAAATAAGATATGTCTGGTCGGCATCATGGGCATAACCTTCAGGGAGACACGTGATGCAGACAAAAAGCCCCAAATCGAATTTCGCCACCATCACCCGGTCGCTGGCACTGGCGCTGACGGTTTCCGCGGCGGCCCTGATGACGGCATCCCCCGGCACGGCGACGGCGGCGGAGGCCGACTCCTGCAAGACGGTCCGCTTCGGCGATGTCGGCTGGAGCGATATCGCGGCGACCACCGGGACCGCGTCGGTCGTGCTTCAGGGCCTCGGCTATAAGACGACGACCCAGATCGCGTCCGTGCCGGTCGTCTTCCTCGGGCTGAAGAAGAAGGACATCGACGTGTTCCTCGGCAACTGGATGCCGACGATGGAGACCTTCATCCGGCCCTATATCGAGGACAAGTCGATCGAGGTCGTGCGCGCCAACCTGGAAGGCGCCAAGTACACCCTGGCGGTACCGACCTATGTTGCCGAGGGTGGTCTGCGCGATTTCTCCGATATCGGCAAGTTCAAGGACAAGCTTGACGGCAAGATCTACGGGATCGAGGCCGGCAACGACGGCAATGTGATCATCGACAACATGATCAAGGGCGACGCCTTCGGCCTGAAGGACTTCAAGCTGGTGGAATCCAGCGAAGCCGGCATGCTGAGCCAGATCAAGCGGGCGGCGCGGTCGAAGCAGTGGGCGGTCTTCCTGGGCTGGGAACCGCACCCGATGAACAAGTCGATCGACATGACCTACCTGACCGGCGGCGACGAGTGGTTCGGGCCGAACCTGGGCGGCGCCACCGTCTACACCAACGTCCCCACCGGCTACCGCCAGACCTGCCCCAATGTCGGCAAGTTCATCGAGAACCTCGTGTTCGACCTGAAGATGGAGAACGAGGTCATGACGTCGATCATCGACGACAAGCAGCAGCCGGAAGCGGCGGCGACGGCTTGGCTGAAGGCCAACCCGAAGGTGCTGGAAACCTGGTTGGCCGGCGTTACCACGGTAGACGGCAAGGACGGGCTGGCGGCGGTCCGGAAGCACCTGAAGCTGTCTTGATCATCGGACTATGGCAATTTTCGACCCCACTGAAACCGCTGCGGCCGTCAAGGCCGGTGCCTGCGTCATCCAGATCGGCGGCAATCTTGCCGACTGGGTGGCGATGGCGGACTGGCTCACTCTGGCAAGCCGGCTGGCGGCCAAGGCTCCCACCGTGATCGTGCCGACCGGCGGCCCCTTCGCCGAGACGGTCCACGAGGCGGAGGACATGTGGCGGCTGTCTCCCGCGATCGTGCGGCGGATGGTGCTGCTGGGGATGGACAGCCATGCCCTGCTGCTCCATGGCATCCGCTCCGACATCGCGACCGCGCCGGACTTCGGCGCGATCTGGGCCAACGCCGCCGCCGGGCGGGCCAGCGTCTGGATGCCGGGCGGGTTGGAGCGGGAGCGGCCGGATCTGGTCGATGACTGGGACATGAGTTCCGACAGCCTCGCCGCTTGGCTGGCGGTGGAGTTGCGGGCGGAGCGCCTGATCCTGGTCAAGTCGGGCGCCTGCCCCAGCCATACGGTCGATACCCTGGGCATGGTACGCGACGGGCTGCTGGGACCCGACTTCCCCGGCTGGCGCCGCCGGTTCCGGGG
>DASQKT010000523.1:0-4226 GCA_035630415.1 Skermanella sp. | reverse complement strand
TCGGCTGGGACAGATTGACCTGTTTAAGGCCCTATTCGGCCGCATCGCCGGGCTAGGGCCGGAAACCATGCATCTGCTGATCGCGGAAAGCGGCGGAGAGGCCCTGACGCTTGCGTGCCGCGCCATGAGGATCGACAAGGGGTTCTTCGCTTCCATTTTCCTGCTGAGCCGGGCGGCCCGGCCCGGCGAGCAGATCGTCGATCCGCGCGAGCTTTCGCGGGTGCTGGCGCTCTATGACCGGGTCACACCGGAATCGGCGCTCCCGATTCTTCAAAGCTGGCGCCTGAACCCCGGCGCTACCCAACTCATCCCCTCCTCACGCCGCCGCGAGCGCCCGGAGACCTGATCGGCTGGCGGGGGCCGCTCCCGTGGCACTTGGGAGGAGTCAGGAATTGGTCGTCGGAACCCAGGGAATACGCTCGACCACGATGCCCTCTTCCTTCAGCTCCGTCGTTTCCGTCTCCGTGGCTTCGCCGTAGATGTCGCGCTTCTCGATTTCGCCATAGTGGATGCGGCGCGCTTCCTCGGCGAAGCGGTCGCCGACATAGTCGCATTTTTCCTCGACCTTGCGGCGCAGCTCGACCAGTTCGCGCATCACCTCGGCCCGCCGAAGAGCTGCGGTTTCGGTCTTCTCGGCATCCTGGCGCGATTTTCCGATGCGCGGAGCCATCGGGGCTTTCGCGATGCGGCTATCGCCGCAGATCGGGCATGCTATCTCGTTCGCGGCGGCCTGCGCATCATAGGCGCCGCTGTTCCTGAACCAGGCCTCGAACACATGGCCTTCGCCGCATTTTAGATCGAACAGGATCATCGGCCGTTACTCGTTCCGCTCCTGATGGCGTCCGCAGGATCACCGCCTTGTCGCCGGCCTGCCGTCTTACCGGCAAGCCTACACTGTAATATATGTACGAATTCAATAGACCAAGCCGAAAGGTCGCGCGAGGGTAGCGGAATGCTCAACTCTCCCAAAGCTTCTCCCTGGGTCCGCCGCTTCGCGCCCCTGGCAGCCTCCGGCGGCGCCGTGCTCGACATAGCCTGCGGCGGCGGCCGCCATCTCCGCCTGTTCGCCGGGGCCGGTCATCCGGTAACGGGAATAGACAGGAACCTTGATGGTGTGGCCGACCTGATCGGCCGCCCCGGCATCGACCTCGTGCAGGCCGATCTGGAGGACGGCAGTCCGTGGCCGCTGCCGCCGGAACGGCGGTTCGCCGCCATCGTCGTCACCAACTATCTACACCGGCCGCTGCTGCCGTTGCTGGCCGGACTCCTTGCCCCCGGCGGCTTGCTGATCTACGAGACCTTCGCGATCGGCAACGAGCGGTTCGGCCGGCCTTCCTCGCCCGCTTTCCTGCTGGAGCCGGGCGAGTTGCTGAGGGTCGCCGCGCGCGGTCTCCAGGTGGTCGCTTTCGAGCAGGGAGAGATCGAAACCCCGAAGAAGGCCGTCGTCCAGCGGCTTTGCGCACTATCCGCCGATCACCCGCATCCTTTGTCTTGGCCTCTGCCGGCCTAGAGCCTATAGATTGTGGCTAATCCGTAGATTCAACGGATAACTGCAAAAATAGTACGGATATTACCGGCATGGAAAGCTTCCTTCAGTCGCTCGCCGCACCTGGAGACTTCCTGCCCCATGGGTTATGCCTGACATGGCGGCCGGAACTGATCTGGGTCCATCTCCTATCGGACATCCTGATCGGCCTTGCCTATTTTTCGATCCCCGTCGGGCTCCTGTACTTCGTCGCGCAGCGTCAGGATTTGGCCTACAAATGGATATTCTTGATGTTCTGCGGGTTTATCCTGGCCTGCGGCGTTACCCATATCTTCGGCGCCTGGACGCTCTGGCATCCCGACTACGTTGCCCAGGGGGCAGTCAAAGCCTTCACCGCCGCCATCTCGGTGGTAACCGCGGTGGTCCTGTGGCCGCTGATCCCCCAGGCTCTTGCCCTGCCAAGCCCGGCACAACTCCGGGAAGCCAACAGCTCTCTCGAATTGCAGATCCTGGAACGTCGCCGTGCCGAGATGGAAGTGCGGCGCATGGTGGACGAACTGGAGGCGCGGGTGGCCGAACGGACCGCTGAACTCCAGCGCGCCAACGAGTCCCTGGAAACGCGTGTCGCCGAGCGTACCGCCGAACTGCTGGAGACGAACCGTCGGCTGAGCGCCAGCGAAAGCCACTATTCCAGCATCTTTCACCATCTGGTCGAAGGCCTGTTCGTCATCCGGGTCATCAGCCCCGACGAGTTCCGCTACGAGGCGCTCAACCCCAGTCATGAGCGTCAGACCGGTCTCAGGACGCAAGACGTCGCCGGCCGGACGCCCCACGAGATTTTCAAGACCGACTTGGCCGACCATCTGGTCGAGCGCTATCGCGCCTGCTGCGAACAGGGCCAGCCGATCCAGTATGAAGAAACCCTGGAGTTGCCGACCGGTGTCAGGATCTGGCAAACCAACCTCGCCCCGCTGCTCGACGCCGAGGGCCGGCCGGTCAAGCTGCTGGGGACATCGCGCGACATGACGGAATACCGGACGCTCCAGGAGGAACTGGCGCAGACATCCAAGCTGGCGACGCTCGGCACGATGGCAGCCGGTATCGCGCACGAGATGAGCCAGCCGCTCAACATCATCAAGATCACCGCTGACGACTGCGGCCTGATGATTGGGGAGGGCCAGACCGACATCGGCTACCTGTCTCGGGGAATGGAGCTGATCGCGACACAGGCCGCCCGCATGGGCGAGATCGTTGATCAGATGCGCTCCTTCAGCCGGCGGGATACCGCCGAAGTCGCCCTGTTCGATCCCGTGCCGCCGGTCCGGCGCGCGATCAGCCTGCTGGAGCGCCACTACGCCAGCGAGGGCATGACCCTTGTGAGCGGCGATATGCCGGAAGAGGTGCAGGTGGCAGGCCGTCCCGGCCGGCTGGAACAAGTCGTCATCAACCTGCTGAGCAATGCGCGGGACGCCATCGCCATGCGGCGGGAGGACGATCCAGAGCTGAGCGGAAGGATCGAGGTCGCAGTCGTCGCGGACCGTTCCGCCGAGCAGGTTCGCATAACGATCACCGACAACGGCATCGGTTTGCCGCCCGAACTGGCCGAGCGTATCTTCGACCCGTTCTTCACCACCAAGGACGCATCGAAGGGCGTCGGCCTTGGCTTGTCGATCTGCGCCAGCCTGATCGGGGCCATGGGAGGAAGGATCATTGCAGAAACCCTGGAACAGGGAGCCCGATTCACCATATCTCTGCCGATACGCAGAAATTGAATAAGGGAATATGATGCCTGACCCTGAACCGTCGGCCACGCGCCACATCCTGGTGGCCGACGACGAAGCGATCGCAGCCATGGCGCTGGAACGCTTCCTGACCCGTAAGGGCTATCGCGTCACCACGGCGGTCAACGGCATCGAAGCCCTCGAATTCCACCAGCGGGACCCGGCGGACGTGGTCGTCACCGACATTCGGATGCCGCGCGGCGGCGGACGCGAGCTGATCGCCAGCCTGCGAAGCCGGGACGCGGTCCTGCCGATCGTGGTGATGACCGGCTACATGTCGCTGAACGACGAGGCATGCATCGCCACCGACGAGCGGCTGGTGGTGTTGCAGAAGCCGATCGAAATCGAGCGGCTCCTGCAAATCATCAAGAACTTCACCGATACCTAGATGACCGGTAGCTAAAAAACGACCGGCGCCGCAATGCTCCGGTCGTGCTTGAGCGACGGCACCATGCCGCGTGCGTTTTCGATCTCGCCCAGATCGAGCCGCGCGGTGACGACTCCCGGTTCCTCGCCGCCGTCGGCCAGGATCTCGCCCCACGGACTGACGATCAGCGAGTGGCCATAGGTGGTCCGGCCTGCATCATGCGTACCGCACTGGGCGGGAGCTATCACGAAGCAGCCGGTCTCGATGGCACGGGCTCGCAGCAGGACATGCCAATGGGCACGCCCGGTCGGAACGGTAAAGGCCGAAGGCACGGTCAGGATCGAAGCGCCCGCCTGGGCCAGCGTCCGGTACAGATAGGCGAAGCGCAGGTCGTAGCAGACGGTCATGCCGACGCCGCCCCAGGGGGTCTGCGCCAGCACCGCCTTGTCGGCCGGCCGGAACGTCGCCGATTCCCGGTAGCTCTCGCCATTGGCGAGATCGACGTCGAACATGTGGATCTTGTCGTAGCGCGCCACAATCGCGCCATCCGGGCCGAACAGCAGGCTGCGGTTGGCGGCGCGATCGTCGTCTT
>DASQKT010000522.1:0-3379 GCA_035630415.1 Skermanella sp. | reverse complement strand
GGAGTAGAGATAGTAGCGCCAGCGCGGGACGGCGGGATCGTGGACCAGCGGCATCAGGGTGATGACCATGGGCATCAACCGCGCATTGGTCAGCGCCACGGCCAGACAGATCACCAGGATCGATGCGCCGACGCCATAAAGTTCGACCAGGACCACCTGCCCCGGCAGCGCCCAGGCAGAGAGAGTGGAGAAAAGTCCAAGCCCCAGGCCGATGCCGCTCTCACGCACCAACGATCCGAAACCGAGGTAACTGGCGCCGAGGACGAGGGCCGGCATACCGGCTGCTTCCTTCGCCGCGCTGAAAAACATCCGGCGCCGGGCGCTTTGGTCGCCCGGCAATGCTGTGTCTGTCATCCGTTTCCCGGAGGGCGGCCGGTTTGCGGGAGTATGAAGGCCGCCTACGGGTTTCGAAAATACTCGGCTATGGGCGCCAGTCAACTTTCAGGCCGGCCAGAGGCAACTGACTTTTAATCAGTCGACCTTGGCAGCGGTGACGATGGTCTTGGCGGGTTTGCCCGAACCGGCCTTGGCAGCCGCATCCTTGGTGGGCTTCGGCTTCGACGTCTTGGAATCGGCGCTCTTGCCCTGGACGGCGGGTTTGGCCGAGGCCTTGGTAGCGGCCAGCGGCTGCTCGCCGTCGAGCAGTTCCGCCACGGTGACGCCGCAGGGCGGAGCAACGCCGATCTCACTGCTTTTATTTTCCGACAGGAAGCGCTTCAGGTCGCTCTCCGACAGGGCAAGCGCCTGATCGACGATATTGCTGTGGGTCTGGCAAAAGACCGGAGGCGTCAGCAGGGCGGAACGCTGGGCGATTTCGTTCGCCACCACGGTCCGGAAATCGTCGAACCTGCGGGTCGGGTTGCCTTTGTCGGTCTCCCGGAAGTGACCGATCAGGACCTTCTCCCAGTTCATCAGCGAGGTGCGGTTCTTCGTGGTGAACTGCTGGTACTTGGAGAAGAGCTTGCGGTCCGCCTCGATCGCGTTGCAGGTCAGGCCGATCACCATCAATTCGGTGTGCAGACGGACAGCCTGTTCCGCATCATATTCCGCCGCCGAATAACAGGCCGGCTTCGCCCAGGCCGCCGATGCCGACGTCGCGAGCACACAGGCCGCGGTGACGGCAATGGCGATCCGGCGCAGTTTGCCGCCGGCGGGGAGGGAGGCTTCTTCGGTGATGGCGGATGCGATCGTGGCAGAGTTCATGGAAGACGGCCCTGTGCAAATCCGGATGGGCAAATCCGGATGGGTTGTGGCGTGTAAGTACTACTTCTTCGGGCGCAAGATGCCTTATCGATGGTAAAGACACAATGTCTAACCTGACGAATCTTTTGGCGATGAGGACTGAAGGAGTTTCGGATAAGCTTGCTCGCAAGATCCGACGACAGCTTCCATCACCCGGTTTTCATTCATGATCCGCATCGGCATTGATCTCGGTGGCACCAAAATCGAAGGAATCGCCATCGACTGCAACGGCCTGGAACTGGCCCGGCGGCGAATCGGTACTCCCCGTGGCAATTATGCAGCAACCTTGGACGCGATCGCCGCACTGGTGACGTGGCTGGAAAGCGAGGCCGGCGGCGGACCCGCCACCGTCGGCATCGGCATCCCAGGTGTCGTCTCGCCCAGGACGGGGTTGGTCAAGAACGCCAACTCGACATGGCTGATTGGGCATCCGCTGGACCGGGACGTAGCAGTGCGGCTGGGGCGTAACGTGCGAATCCAGAACGACGCGAACTGCTTCGCGGTGTCCGAAGCGTCCGACGGCGCCGGGGCCGGTTACCATACGGTGTTCGGCGTGATCGTCGGTACGGGTACCGGGGCCGGTATCGTCGTGGGCGGCAAGGTGCTGACCGGGCGCAATGCGATTGCCGGGGAATGGGGGCACGCGTCCCTGCCCTGGCCGTCCGCTGCGGAGCATCCGGGACCGGATTGCTACTGCGGGCGTCCCGGCTGCATCGAGACCTGGGTTTCCGGAACGGGCTGCTCGGCGGATCACGAGAGAGTGACGGGACGGAAACTCGCGGCGCCCGAGATCGCGGCGCTTGCCGAAGCGGGCGACGCGGCGGCCGTCGCGACGCTGGAACGTTACGAGGACAGGCTGGCACGCGGCCTGACGATGGTGATCGACGTGCTCGACCCCGATGTGATCGTGCTGGGGGGAGGCATGTCGAACGTCGATCGGCTGTACCGCACCTTGCCGGCGCTGTTGAACCGCTGGTGTTTCTCCGACGGGATCGACACGCCTGTCGTCAAGGCACGTCATGGCGATTCGAGCGGCGTCAGGGGAGCCGCATGGCTTTGGAGCGTCGATGAAGCGCAGGCGCCGCCCAGTGCATAAGCGGTTGCGCCGGGGCCTTCCGGATGCCAAACCTGCGCCCTAAAAATTTACCCAGCAAAGTTTCCCGACGCAAAGTTTCCCGGAGGAAGAAGAACGATGTCCATCCAGCGCTTCAAGATCGGCCCACGCATGAGCCAGGCCGTCGTCCACAATGATACGGTCTATCTGGCCGGTCAGGTCGCCGACGACACCACCGCCGACGTCAAGGGTCAGACCGCACAGATCCTCAACCAGATCGACGAGCTGCTGGCCTTGGTCGGCTCCGACAAGAGCAAGCTGCTGTCGGCCACGGTCTATTTGAGCGACATGGCGCATTTCGGCGCGATGAACGCATCCTGGGAAGCCTGGATCGATCCGGCCAACCCGCCGGTCCGCGCGACGGTGGAAGCCAAGCTGGCCGCTCCCAAGTATCAGGTCGAGATCGCCATCATCGCAGCCAAGTAAAGAGCCGGGTCAGCGGGCTATTCCGGCGGCGGGTCCGGGATAGCCCCACATCCGCTCAACCGGGAACAGGTCGAAATGGACCGCCCGGTCCGATGGCGTCACGGACATCCCGATATTGAGACTGCGGCCTTGCAGGATCGGGTCGAGCGATTTGGGGTCGGCTCCGGCGCGGATATCGCAAGCTTGCGCCAGCAAACGGGTGCCGAAATCGACAGCTTCGGCCCAAAGGTCGTCCAATGACGAAGCGACCGGCTCGGCGGTAACCGGATGACGGAAAGTTTTCAAAGCGAAGAGGTCGTACGGCATGTATTCGGGCCTTGTTGGATAAAACAAAACCGTAAAGGCGCGAAGCCTTCCTTTTAGAAGACGGTTGGCGAAGACTACGGCCGCCGTGGCGGCCGAAGAGGGAAACAGGCGGCCCAGCATCATTTGCACGATATAGAAGCGCCGCAGGTAGCGACCGACGTTGCCATCGATACGCCATGCTTTCCTGAAGCTTTCCGCAAAGAAATCAAGGCAATCCAGGTTGGTCAGGCGGTTTTCGCGGATCGCCTTCAAGGGATCGAAGACGCCGGGTTCCTTTTGAAAACGCTCGAG
>DASQKT010000521.1:0-3951 GCA_035630415.1 Skermanella sp. | reverse complement strand
CGGGCGACTGCATGGTGGTCGATATCGACCGCTCCTCCATCATCATCGCCCGCGACGACGACATGGGGCTTCGGGCCTTCCACAATATCTGCCGCCATCGCGGCGCGCGGCTGGTCCATGACGAAAAGACCACGGTCGGCAACATCGTCTGCCGCTATCACCAGTGGACCTACGGTCTGGACGGCTCGCTGCTCTACGCCGAGCATATGGGACCGGGTTTCGACACCACCTGCCATGGTCTGAAGAAGGTCCATGTGCGCAGCGTCGCCGGTCTGATCTTCATCTGTCTGGCCGAAGACCCGCCCGCCGATATCGACGACATGGCCCGTGACCTGGAGCCCTATATAGCGCCCCACGATATCGCCAACGCCAAGGTGATCCAGCAGATCGACCTGATCGAGGAAGGCAACTGGAAGCTCACGATGGAGAACAATCGTGAATGCTACCACTGCTCGGCCAACCACCCGGAACTGACGGTCCCACTGTTCGCCTACGGCTTCGGCTATTCCCCGGACGAGGTCGATGATGTCGGGCGCGAGCAGATCGCCCGCTACGACCGGCTGGTCTGCGACCTGGAGACCCGCTGTGAGGCCAACGGACTGGCGGCGCGCGAGATCGACCATCTTGACGACCGCGTCACCGGCTACCGCGCCCAGCGCCTCCCCATCGATCAGGATGGAGAATCGCAGACGATGAACACGCGGGTCGCCTGCAAAAAGCTGCTCGGCAACATCAACGACCCGAAGCTCGGCGGGCTGTCGGTCTGGACCCAGCCCAATTCCTGGCACCACTTCATGAGCGACCATATCGTCACGTTCTCGGTGCTGCCGATCTCGCCGGAAAAGACCCTGCTGCGGACCAAGTGGCTGGTCCATAAGGACGCGGTCGAAGGGGTCGATTACGATTTGCGCAACCTGATCTCTGTCTGGGCCGCGACCAACAAGCAGGACGGCGAACTGGTCGGCTACGCCCAGGCGGGCGCCCGCAGCCCGGCCTACGAGCCCGGCCCGTATTCGGTCCATACCGAGATGCTGGTCGAGAAATGCTCCAATTGGTACATCAGCCGCATGGCGGCGCACCTAGTCACAAGCTGAGAACAGAGACTTGAAGGGGTAGAGACGGGGTTATGCTGATGACCGATGCGCCGCCTGTAGCGACAGGGATTGCGGAAGACGCCTTCGCCGCCCAGGTGACCCGCGAGCTGGCGGGCTGGGATGCCGAAACCGACGACGTGCTGGTCTGCCGTCTGGTCCGTGACGAGACACACGACGTCAAGACCTTCGTCTTCTCCGCCCGCGAGCCCCGGCTGTTCCGCTACAAGCCCGGCCAGTTCCTGACGCTCGACCTGCCCATCGGCGGGCAGGTCATCAACCGCTGCTACACGATCTCCTCGGCGCCGACGCGCGGCCACCTGATCTCGATCACGGTCAAGCGGGTGCCGGGCGGCATCGTGTCCAACTGGCTGCACGACACGGTGAAGCCGGGCTACGAGCTGCGGGCGGTAGGACCCCTGGGCGAGTTCACCGCCTTCGATCATCATGCCCCCAAATACTTGTTCCTATCAGGCGGCAGCGGCATCACGCCGCTGATGTCGATGGCCCGCACCTACCACGATCTGGCGCAGGACCGCGACATCACCTTCGTCCACGCCGCCCGCAGCCCCGCCGACATCATCTTCCGGTCCGAACTGGACCTGATGGCCCGCAATCTGCCCCGCTTCTCGGTCGCCCATGTCTGCGAGACGACCGACGGCGAGCGCAACTGGAGCGGCTTCCGGGGCCGGCTGAACCTGCCGATGCTCAAGCTGATCGCCCCCGACCTGATGGAGCGGACGATCTTCACCTGCGGCCCGGAACCCTACATGGCCGCCGTCCGCGCGATGCTGAAGGAAGCGGGCTTCGACATGGACCGCTACCACGAGGAAAGCTTCAACTTCGAGACGCTGTCGGAAAGCCAGCCGGAAGCGGCCGCCGCCTCCGCCACCGTGCCGGTTCCCCCGCCCGTGCCGGAAACCCGGACCTACCGGGTCGAGTTCGCCAAGACGGGCCGCGTGGTCGAATGCGCCGCCGACACCAACATCCTGACCGCCGCCCGTGCTGCGGGCATGCGCCTGCCGTCGTCCTGCACCAAGGGCCTGTGCGGCACCTGCAAGAGCAAGCTGATCTCGGGGACGGTGGACATGAAACACGCCGGCGGCATCCGCCAGCGGGAGATCGACGCCGGTCAGGCGCTGCTGTGCTGCTCCAAGCCGACCAGCGACATCGTGGTGGACCGGTAGTGGCGGACCGGCAAGTGGTCTCAGACCTTGATATCGACCTTGCCGCCGCGGCTCCGCAGGCCGTTGTTGGAAATCTCGAACGACGAACTCATCAGTTGCAGCGTCTGGTTCTGCCGCTGCTCGTTCTTATCGACGACTTCGTTCGTCACGGCGTTCTGAGATTGCACGCGCGACTGATAGCTGGCCCTGACCGGACCCATCGCCTTGTTGATATCCGCCAGTCCCATGGACATGATCAGATGCCCTCCATCCCGTCCGTTCAGAGCCGCGTGTCGTTCGAGACCTTAATTTAGCATAAATCAGCATTGGGTGCGACTGCGACATTCCATCAGGTTGACTTCGCCTCCAGCAGGCCGTACTTCCGCAGGTATCCTCGGAACTGATGGTATCTCAGGCCAAGGTCCTCGGCGGCGCGTTTCTGGTTGAATTGGTTGCGTTCCAGCGCCGTCGTGATAAGACCGGTTTCGAACTTTCTGACTTGCTCGATAAAATCGCCCGCCGGATTTTCCACGGCGGGTTTTTGCTGTTCCGGGTGCGTCACACCCGACTCGGACAGGGCAACCGGCCGCCACGGCGAGGCGAAGGGGTCGAGCACGATGGTATCGACCGGACGTTCCGGCCGCTCCGCCCGGTAGACGGCGCGTTCGACCACGTTCTTCAGCTCGCGCACATTGCCGGGCCAGTCATGGGCCAGCAGCCGGGTCATCGCCCGCTCGGTGAAGCCGGGAAAGTACGATCGTTGCAGTTCGCGCGCCATCGCGACGCCGAAATGCTCGGCCAGGACGGGAATGTCCTCGGGCCGGGCACGGAGCGGCGGGATCGTGATGACGTCGAAGCTCAGCCGGTCGAGCAGGTCGGCGCGGAACTTGCCGGTTCTCGCCAGCGCCGGCAGGTCGGCGTTGGTGGCTCCGATCAGCCGCACGTCGGTTGCCAGCGTCTGGTTGCCGCCGACCCGTTCGAACTCGCCGTACTCGATCACGCGCAGCATCTTCTCCTGCACGGCGGGGGTAGCGTTGGCGATCTCGTCCAGGAACAGCGTGCCGTCGTCGGCCAGTTCGAACCGCCCGACATGGCGCCGGACGGCGCCGGTGAATGCCCCGGCCTCGTGGCCGAACAGCTCGCTCTCCAGCAGGCTCTCCGCCAGGGCGCCGCAGTTGAGCTTGACGAAGGACCGGTCCCAGCGGCGGGACAGGTAGTGAAGCCGGGCGGCCACCAGCTCCTTGCCGGTGCCGCGCTCGCCGATCACCAGCGTCGGCTTGTTCAGCGGCGCCGCCTTGGAGACATGTTCGAGCATGGCCTGGAAGGCCGGAGACTCGCCGATCAAGGCCGGCAGGTCGGGAGAAGGTTTGGTCATTTGGTCAAATCCGCCATGAGATGGCGAAATCTGCCACTTCATGGCGAGGATAGTTGGGGGTTTGTGATGGAGGTATCAAGGCCGATTAATAAAACTATGGAATATCAACATGTTATGAATTTGCCATCGTTTGGCACGAGGGCTGCAATAGATATCCGCGAACACCATGACCGTTCCCTTTGGAGACTGCCATGCAGGACTACCCGCGCTACCGCAGCCGTTACCGGGCCTCGGACCGTCCGACCCGCACGACAGGCGAGCGCTTCCTCGACTATCTGCGCACCCGCTCGACAGAGACCTGGGTGTTCTTCGCCGCCGG
>DASQKT010000520.1:0-10074 GCA_035630415.1 Skermanella sp. | reverse complement strand
CGCGTCTGGCTCGGCTCGCCCATGAAGTGGAACACCCGCGCCGTCTCGGCCAGATCGAAGTAGAAATAGACCTCGCAGCGCCGGTCATGCACGTGGCACGGCATCGTGTTCCACATGTTGTTCGGCTTCAGCACCGTCATGCCCATCACGAGCTGAGCCGTCTGGACGACTTCCGGGTGCAGCATCTGATAGATCGTCCGCTCGTTCGACTGCGCCGGATCGCCTAGCTCGACCTTCCGCGCTGCCGACAGTGGGATCTTCCGGCTCTCAAACCGGGCATGGGCCGGGGCGCTGTTCAGGTAGAACTTGGCCGGCTGGCCGGCGTCCAGGCTCTCGAACCGGACATCGATGCTGCCCATCGCCACATACAGCGCGTCGCGCGGGTCCAAGTCGAACTTGACGCCATCGACCGTGACCCGGCCGGGACCGCCGACATTGATGACGCCCAACTCCCGGCGCTTCAGGAAGGTATCCGACCCGATCGCCTTGTGCGTCTCCAGCGTGATCGGCCCCGCCACCGGCATCGCGCCGCCGACGACGAAGCGGTCCACGTGGCTGTAGGTCATGACCGTCTCGTCCGGTTCGAACAGCGTCGGTACAAGGAAATGCTCACGAAGCGCCTCGGTATCGAAGCCGCGGACGGCCTCCGGATGCGACGCGTGCCGGATGGTCATCTTCATTGTCGGTGCCTCTTGGGAAATGAAAAGTAGGGTAGGGATGCGCCGTCGGTTAGTCCGGCTCACTCGTAAAGTACTGGCTGTGACTGGCGCTCACCGCATCGACCGCCGTCCGAAGCCCGTCCAGATGGGCGGCGATGCTCTTCACCGCCCGTTCCGGATCGTGGGCCGCTATCGCTTCCACCACGGCGGCATGTTCGGCCATCACCTGGATCATCCGCCCCGGTCCCGGCAGGGTCAGGCGGCGGCAGCGGTCCACCTGGACCTTGACCTGCTGGATGACCGTCCAGAACCCCGGATAACCGGAAACCTCCGCCAGCAGAGCATGGAACGCCTCGTCCGACTGGTGGAAGCCCTCGTGGTCTCCTTCGGCCTGCATGCGCTCCTGAAGCTCCAGGTTGGCATGCAGCGCCCGGATATCCGCCGCCGAGGCGCGGGAAGCGGCATAGCGTACCGTGCCTTCCTCCAGCGCCTTGCGGATCACGATCGCTTCCGGCAGCCGGTGAAGCGGGATGCGGGAAACATACGTACCAGACTGAGGAAACACCTCGACCAGCCCGTCGTCGGCCAGCCGCAGCACGGCTTCCCGCACCGGCGTCCGGCTGACGCCGTAACTCTCGGCGATCTGCTTCTCCGCTATCGCCTCGCCCGGCTTCCGCCGCATCGAGACGATCTCGTCCCGCAGTTCCCGGAAGACCACCGATGCCATGGTGGCGCTTCGCTGGGTGGAACGGATCACCATGCCTCCCCGCCGGTTGGGCCTGCCGCCCTCCGAATGTTCGACAGTCGAGGTCATGATCCAGCGCTCCTTATTGTACCGGCTGGCCGAGCACGAAGCTGGGCAGCCAGGTCGAGAAGCCCGGTATATAGGTCACGAACAGCAAAGCGATGGTCAGTGCGGCATAAAATGGCAGGATGGTCCGCATCACCTGACCGACCGTGATCCCGCCGATGGCGCAGCCGACGAACTGCGTCGTTCCGACCGGCGGCGTGTTAAGCCCCAGCGCGCAGTTGATCAGCATGACCATGCCGAACTGCACCGGACCCATCCCCATCTCCATCGCGATCGGCAGGAAGATCGGGGTGCAGATCAGGATCGTGGACGCCATGTCCATGAAGGTGCCGAGCAGGAACAGGATGATGTTGATCATCAGGAAGATGAACAGCGGGTTGGTCGTCAGCCCCGACAGCGCCTCTCCCGTCAGGTCCGCCAGCTCGTACAGGCTCATCAGGTGCTGCAACGTGGCGGACAGCCCGATCAGCAGCAGGATGATGCCGGTCGTCTTGACCGCCTTGGCGGCGGCGACCATCAGCTTTTCCCAGGTCATCGTGCGGTAGATGACGAAGGTCAGGAACAGCGACCAGCAGACCGCGATGGCGGCTGATTCCGTCGGCGTGAAGATGCCCGTCGTGATGCCGCCCAGGATGATGACGACCACCAGCAGGCCCGGCAGCGCCGCAATGAAGGTGACCAGGATCGTGTGCCAGCCGTGCCACGAAGCGGCAGGATAGCCGCGCTTGACCGCCACGAAGTAGGCGGCGACAAGCATGCAGACCGTCAGGAACAGCGCCGGCACGATGCCCGCCAGCATCAGGCTGGTGATCGACACCTTGCCGCCCGTGGCGAAGGCGTAGATGATCATGTTGTGGCTGGTCGGCATCAGCGCGCCGACCAGGGACGCATGGGTCGTGACGTTGACGGCGTAGTCGGCGTCGTAGCCTTCCTTCTTCATCATGGGGATCATGACGCCGCCCATCGCCGAGACGTCGGCGACCGGCGAGCCGGACACGCCGCCGAACAGCGTGCAGGCGATCACGTTCGCCATGCCCAGCCCGCCGCGCACATGGCCGACGGCGCTCTTCGCCAGATCGACGATCTTCTGCGCGATGCCGCCATGGAGCATCAGCTCGCCGGAGAAGATGAAGAACGGGATGGCCAGGAACGAGAAGATGTTCATCCCGGAAACCATCCGCTGGAACACCACGGCGACCGGGATGCCCTCGAACGAGATGGCGGCGACGCAGGCGAGGCCGATGGCGAAGGCCACCGGGACGCCGAGAACCAGGAGGAAGCCGAAGCTGCCGGACAGGATCATCAGTGCCATGACGGCTCGACCTCCGTGTGCTGCACCGTTGCGATGACGTGCTCGGTCGAGAACATGCAGATCAGCACGCCCGCCAGCACGACCGGGATGTACTGGACGCCCTGCGACAGGCCATGCAGCGTCGGCATGCTGTATTCCCAGACCGACAGCATGATTTCCCAGCCGTAGATGACCATCGTCAGCGCGAAGACGATCGTCAGGCAGTGGATGATGATCTCGCAGACGCGTTGCGCCCGTTCCGGCAGCAGGACCACCAGCGATTCCATGCCGATATGCCCAGCGTCGCGGACGCCGGCCGCCGCCCCCAGCATCGTGACCCAGATGACCAGCAGCAAGGCGGTGCTTTCCGCCCAGACCGGCGTGTCGTTCAGCACGTAGCGGCCGAACACCTGCCACACGACCGAGGCGACGATGCCGAACAGCCCGGCGACCGCCAGCTTCATGCACCACCGGCTGATCACGGCGTTGACGGGAGTCAGGATCGGGATAGCCGCCTTCCGGGCCGTCGAAGGCGTGCCGGGCACGCCTTCGAGTTCACCGTCGGGGCGGCTGGGTACGATCACCCCGGTATGCGGGGTCATCGTACCAGGGACCACCGTGTTCGGAGCCATTACTTCTGGGCCATGGCGCGGTTGGCCAGATCCTTAAGTTTGTCGTCGCTCAGGAACTTGTCGTAAACAGGCTTCATGGTCTCCTGGAAGGCGGCCTTGTCGACATCCGTGACGATGGTGGCGCCGCCGGCGACGACATCGGCCTTGGCCTTGGCCTGACGCTCGTCCCAAAGCTGGCGCATGTAGGGGACGGACTCCTTGGCCGCCTTGCGGATGGTTGCCTGCTCTTCGGCCGACAGTCCGTCCCAGATCTTCTTGGAGAACACCAGCACTTCCGGCGCCATCGAGTGCTCGGTCACGCTGTAGAACTTCGCCGCCTCGAAGTGGCGGAACGACTGGAACGAGGAGTAGTTGTTCTCCGCCGCATCGACCAGACCGGTCTTCAGCGCGGTATAGACCTCGGCAGCCGGCATCGGCGTCGCATTGGCGCCCATGGCGCCCAGGATCGCGACCCACAGGTCGGACTGCTGCACGCGGATCTTCATGCCCTTGACGTCGGCCGGTGAATGCACGGCCTTCTTCGCATAGATCGAGCGCGAACCGCTGTCATAGAACGCCAACCCGATGAAGCCGGCCTTCTCGAACGAGGCCAGGATCTCGTCGCCGACCGGACCGTCCAGCACGGCGCGCATATGCGCTTCGTCGCGGAACAGGAACGGCATCGACGGCACCAGCGTTTCCGGCACGATGTTGTGGAAAGCGGCGGTGTTGACGCGGACCATGTCCAGCCCGCCGATCTTGACCTGTTCGACCGTGTCCTTCTCCGACCCCAGCGCGCTGTCGCCGAACACCTTGATGCCGTACTTGCCGTCGGTCGCCTTCTTGACCAGTTCGCCGGCATAGACGACCGCCTTGACGGTCGGGTAGTCCTTGGGGTGAACGTCGGCGGAGCGGAAGTCGCGCGCGATGGCAGCGCTACCAATTGCGGAACCGAACGTCAGCGCGGTCGCCATCAGCAGGCCGGCCAGGAACTTCTTGTTCACCTTCATCGGGTCATTCCTCCAGAGAATACGGACATGTCTTGGGGGTCGGGAAAAATCCCGCGCCGGCAGTCTCGTCAGGGAGGAAAAGTGATGTTCCTGGGGCGTGAGGGTCATTGCCCGTCCGCGCGCCTGAAACGCTGTCTTCCTCCCCGTATACGCGGGCTCATTATCACTGCGGCCCGTTTCGTGTTCTCAATATACTAATATATTTGTTTGCCCCGCAAGCGGAATCTTATGGCAAACGTTCATGCGGACGGATGCTCACACGTTGCCACGCCACCATCGAAGAGCTTAAGCCAGCCGATCATCCGGCTCCCGCTAAAGAATAACCACGATTTCCTGGCTCATCCACAATGATTAAAAAAATTACTCGGAGAGGTAGCCTATACGATACATACCTTTGCCACAAAAATATGGCTTTAGCTTAAAAAGCTGAATTAATTTCAATATTTACCATTGCGATTTCCTCTTTGTATTGATTCCTCACGTCATAAAATCTGTTGTGATGAGACAGCCAGATCGCCGTAATAGGACTCACCCAAGAAATGATATCAATAATGTTGTTGTACCTTTCCTCAAGATTGTAGAGAATGATTTGCTCGTGATGGCCGATTCTATTTCTAAGTCTTCTAATTTTATCTAGGATTGCAAATACATCATTTCTGAGTAGTGCTCCTCCCACATGAGGAAAAGCGTTTCTAAGGCACTTTCTCCATAGCGGATCTTCGTAACAGCTTTTAAACAAATTAGACCAAAAGCCCAAGGTCAACTCGGACACGATTTTCGCCTCCAGTTTTTTAGGATCGGCGAACTGCGGCTTGTTCCTGTAGTCTTTGTAAACCTTTTCGATGAGGCGATACGATTTTTCCTCTAGATTCATGCTGTTCGATAGATACCAGTCATTACCATGCTCTTTTGAGATCTGTTGGCATATGGAATTCCGGACTGAAATCTCCATAGCTTGTATAGGCCCCAACAGCGCCTCGCTCAAAGCCGTATTGGCATTGTACAATCTTATGACCTTGTCGAATGTGCAGCCCGGCCCCAGTGCCTCGCGGTAAGAGTCCAAACGCTCAGTGGACAACGCTGTCTCAATCTTCTTTTCGAAATCGGGAGTGTAGATAAATCGGGGTTGCATCGTTTCTGAAAAACCTCTATATACATTATACGTATGCTTCGGATCGGCCTCTGCTTGCAAGCTCCCGAAGCATCTTATGAAGAAGCCCAGGCCGTAAAGCGGCCTGGGCTTCTGCTTTTACAACTCAGGCGAAAATTTTCCAGCGGTATTTCCGGTAAGCGCTATAACCGGGGCAGCTTGCTGCCGCCGGTGATGGTGCCGCCCGACCGTTCTGGCCACCGGTATTACACCTCAAACTGATCCCGCAGGACGAATTTCTGGATCTTCCCCGAAGCCGTCTGGGGAAACTGCTCCACGAAGCGCCAGATGCGCGGCACCTTGTAGACCGCCAGATGCTGGCGGCAGAACGCCGTCAACTCCTCCCCGGATGCCGACAGGCCCGGCTTCAACTGGACGAAGGCGGCGGGCACTTCGCCCAGTTCCTGGTCCTCGATGCCGACCACCGACGCGCCCGCCACGGCGGGATGGGTGAACAGCACGTCCTCGATCTCGCGCGGATAGATGTTCTCGCCGCCCCGGATGATCATGTCCTTAAGGCGGCCCTGAATGCGGCAATAGCCGCCGGCATCCATGCTGCCGAGATCGCCGGTATGCAGCCATCCCTCCGCGTCCAGCGCCCTGGCCGTCCCGTCGGGATCGTTGAAATAGCCGGTCATCACCCCATAGCCGCGCGCCAGTATCTCGCCGATCGTATCCAGCGGCACGGTGGCCCCGGTAGCGGGATCGATCACCTTGACCTCCGTCTGTGGCAGCGGCCGGCCGACCGTGGAGATCCAGTCCGGGTGCGGATCGTCGGGAAGCGTGTGGGTGATATAGGGGGAAGCCTCGGTCTGGCCGAAGCCGATCGCGACCTTCAGCCCGAGCAGGCTTTGCGCGCGGCGCACCAGTTCCGGCGGCACCGGCGCTCCGCCCAGCGTCGACAGCCGCCACGACGACAGGTTGCGGGTGTGGGCATCCGCATGGTCCAGCATCCGGATCAGCATGGTCGGCACGCTCAGCATGATGGTGCCGCGCTCGGCCTCGAACAGACCCAGCATCACGGCAGGGTCGAAGCCCGCCGGAATGACATGGACGCCGCCGGTTTGAAGCGCCCCCAGCGTCAGCAACCCGCATCCCGCCGTGTGGAACATGGGCATCGGATTGACCCAGACGTCCTCATGTCCGGCGCCGATGGCGCGCGCGTAGAAACGCCCGTTGTTGACCAGACTGCGGTGCGGCAGCAGGGCGCCCTTGGGGAAACCCGTGGTGCCGGAGGTATACTGGATCTGCGCGATATCGCCGGGTGCGACTTCCGGCAACGCCCGAAGCGGCGACCCGGATGCCAGGAACTCCGGCCACGACGACAGCGATATCACCTGCCGCAGGTCGGTCAGGCCGGGGCGGACTTCCTCGACCACCGCCAGCAGGTCCCGGCCCCGGTACTCCGGCTGCACGATCAGCCCGACCGCCTTGGACTGCGTCAGCACATAGGCCAGTTCCTTTGCCAGATAGGCCGGATTGATCGTGACCAGCGTGAGACCGGCCAGGGCCGCCCCGAACTCGATCAGGACCCATTCCGGGCAGTTAGCCGCCCAGATGGCGACATGTTCGCCGGGCGCGAAGCGCTCCAGCAGGGCACGCGCCACCTGCTCGGCCCCCGCCAGAAGCTCTGAGAAACTCCAACGCCGCCGCTCACCCGCGTCCAGCGTCCCGTCGACCAAAGCGGTCCGCCCGCCCCAGGTCGCGACGGCGTCGCGCAACGCGCCGCCGACCGTTTGTTCGAGCACCGGTTCCGACGGATCGGCGGGCCAGTGGGAAAGGGCTGTTTCCAGATCGCTTTTGACGGGGCTCACGCCGGTTCTCCCGCACTGTCGGTTGCTACCAATACGCGCTAAGTACGATAAAATTGCCCTAAAAACGAGACAAAAAGATCGTACCGATCTGTGCAGCCACCCGCCCGGTCTACCCGGCCGGTCAGCGTGCCAGTACGCTGGCTGCTTCCTTGGTCTTGTCCACGGCGGACGCCACCTGACTGATCGAGGAAACGATCTCGGCGATGTTGCTGGTGATTGCGGCTACGGCGGTCGAAGCACCCTGCATGCTGCGTGACATGTCGTTGGTGACGGCGGTCTGCTCTTCGACGGCACTGGCGGTCGTGAGAACATAGTCGCGCACCGACACGATCGACTGCCGGACGCCCCCCAGTGCGTTCACCACGTCTCCAGAGATGGACTGGATGCCGTCGATTTCGGAGGAGATTTGATCCGTGGCACGGGCGGCCTGATTGGCGAGGTTCTTGACCTCGGTCGCCACCACGGCGAAACCCCGTCCCGATTCTCCCGCACGCGCCGCCTCGATCGTCGCGTTGAGCGCCAGCAGGTTGATCTGGCCGGCGATGCTCCGGATAAGTTCGACGATGCCGTTCATCTGGCGTGCCGCATCGGACATCTTCTGTGTCGCGTGGTCGGCGGCCTCGGCCTGCTGCTGGGCCTGCTCCGCCATTGCGGTCGATTTCGTCATGCTGGTCGCAATCTCCAGCGTCGAGCTGGCCAGCTCCTCGGCCGCCGCCGCAACGGTCTGGACGCTGGCCGAGGTCTCCGTCGCGGCGTCCATCGCGGCCCCTGACTGCCCGTCGGTGCGGCCCAATGCCTCGCCGATTTCGCCGAAGTTCCGGTCGATCAGCGACTTGAGCCGGTTCAGGAGTTCGACCTGACCGGTAATGTCGGTGGCGAACTTGACGACCTTGTAGGGCCGGCCGCTGGCATCCAGGATCGGGTTGTAGGACGCCTCGATCCAGATTTCGCGTCCGCCCTTGCCGATGCGCTTGAACTGGGTGGCCTGATATTCGCCGCGCCGCAGCTTGTCCCAGAACTGGGCGTACTCGGAACTTGCGGCAAAGGCCGGCTCGACGAACATCCGATGATGCTTGCCCTGGATTTCCGGGAGGGTGTAGCCCAGCGCTGACAGAAAATTCCCATTCGCCGTCGTAATGGTGCCGTCGAGTTCGAATTCGATCACCGCCTGCGACTTGTTGATGGCATCGACCTGACCCTGAAGGTCGGCTTCACGCGCTTTGCGCTCGGTGATATCGGTGGCGAACTTGACGACCTTGAAGGGCCGGCCGCTGGCATCCAGGACGGGGTTGTATGATGCCTCGATCCAGACCTCGCGGCCACCCTTGCCGATCCGCTTGAACTGCGCTGCCTGATATTCACCCCGGCGCAGCTTCTCCCAGAATTGAGTATACGCCGAGCTGTTCGCGAATTCCGGCTCGACCAATATGCGGTGATGCTTACCCTGGAGTTCAATCAGCGTGTAGCCCAATGCCTTCAGGAAGTTCTCGTTCGCGATGATCACGGTGCCGTCGAGTTCGAACTCGATCACTGCCTGCGACTTGTTCAGCGCGTCGATCTTGGCGGCGGCTTCAGACAGATTTTTCGACCGGTTCCAGTTGAGCATAGAAGGCACCTTGCAAAGCGTTGATTTGTCATGATTGACGCCAGGGCGGCATGCCTGGAGATACTCTTGTCATGACACGGGAGTTGGATGGGGTTCAGATCGGCGGACGGTTCTAATGGGTCCGGGTCTACGGTCGCCGAAAATCGCCGGGCCTGTTTTGCGAGAGGATAATGGAAATTCCGACTCGTAACATGATTAGTCCCCAATTCACCTTATGCGAGCGCTTTATCCTGCCTCCATGTTTCAAATGCAAGGTTAGCCACACCAACAAGATTAGCACCACTCGCAAAAAACAGTTGAGTGCAAAAATGATGCCAGTTAATAATATTAATTCTCATTTTCAGTATAACGGAATATAGACAGACGGATAATTATAACTTTGATCCTCGTAGTTCCGGTAAATCCGTCAAAGTATGTGATTGGAATATGTTAATTTTTTATTTACCGGTATCATGACGATGCAATTTGCCAATGCCCAAAAACATCGATTTGCATTTTGCAATTTCGTTTGCAAAATGCACCTCCGGGGCGAAGAGGCCCGACTTCCACACCTGACCCTTACCCACATTTTATTTGGGTGAGGCAACAGCCTGGGCGAGTTCGTAGCCCTCGACGAGCATCATGAGGACGAACCATCCCTTCCAGATCGTCTGCCAGCCGGGATCGCCATCAGACTTGCGGGCGAGGAAGCCGCCCAGCCGAGCGACGCCGCGCAGGAAGTCGCGGTTGGTGGTGAAGTATTCTGCCGGTTGCTGAAGCTTGGCGGCGAGGATCCTGATCGTCGTTTCCGGCACGTCCGCCGGGGCGGCGCCGTCGCACCGGGCGGCATCCCGCAGGCCCAGGAGGCGAACGGCGACGATGGCCAAAGCGCCGAGCAGCGGGACCAGCCGATCGGCCTCCTCCAGCTGCCGCTGCTCGGCCCGGCAGCCGGTTTTCCAAGCCTTGTGGAACTCCTCGACGATCCATCGCCGAGTGTACCAGGCGATGATCTCGAGCGCCTGGTCGAGGCTCTCGACCGGCCGGGTGGTCAGCAGCAGCCATTCGAGTGTGTCGTTCCAGACGCGCACGCCCGACACTCGGATCGGCGCGCGCCTCGCGGGACCGTTGCGTGGCGGCAGAAGC
>DASQKT010000519.1:0-13623 GCA_035630415.1 Skermanella sp. | reverse complement strand
CCCGACGTCTGGACACCAGAGATTATCGGCCCAACCCGTTAGTGTCGGCCCCATGAAAAGTGCCGTCACATAACACACTTGAACGGGGTTGACCAGCACCCCCGCACACAACCGTTCAACGGCCGCCGGAAGCCTGCCCTAAATCATGGCCATGCCGCCGTTGATATGCAATGTCTGCCCCGTGACGTAGCCTGCCTGTTCGCTGGCGAGGTAAACCACACCGGCGGCGATATCCTTTGGATCACCGAGTCGGCCAGCCGGTACGGCGGCGGTCAGCTTGCCCTTCTGCTCGTCCGGCAGCACATCGGTCATCGCGGTCGCGATGAATCCCGGAGCCACGCAGTTGACGGTGATGTTGCGCGAGGCGACCTCGGCGGCAAGAGCCTTCGACATGCCGATCATGCCGGCCTTGGAGGCTGCGTAGTTCGCCTGCCCCGGATTGCCGGTGACGCCGACGATGGAGGTGATGCCGATGATGCGGCCCCAGCGGCGCTTCATCATGCCGCGCAATACCGCGCGGGACAGGCGGAAGCCGGCGGTCAGGTTGACGTCCAGCACAAGCTGCCAGTCATCGTCCTTCATCCGCATGGCAAGGCCGTCACGGGTCAGCCCGGCGTTGTTGACCAGGATATCCACCTGCCCCATCGCCGCCTCGGCGTTCTTGATAAGGCCTTCGGTAGCGGCGGTGTCGCTGAGGTTGGCCGGCGTCACGAAGGCGCGGTCGCCGAGTTCAGCGGCCAGCGCTTCGAGCGCCTCGACTTTAGTGCCGGATAGCGCGACCTTGGCGCCCTGGGCGTGGAGGGCACGGGCGATCGCAGCGCCGATGCCGCCGGAGGCCCCGGTGACGAGAGCGGATCTGCCGGTCAAATCAAACATTTTGGGCCTCGAAGCTAGCCGCCGGGACATTTTCCGGCAGGTCGGTAAAACGGGCTGGCGGGTGGATCACAGCGTCTTCAGGAAGGCTTCGATATCGGCCGGTCCCTGAATCGACTGGCCGGAAACCTCCTTGTCGATCCGCTTGGCGAGACCGCTCAGCACCTTGCCCGAGCCCAGTTCGACCAGACTGTCTACACCCTGCTCCTTCATGAACAGGACGCACTCGCGCCAGCGCACGAGACCGGTGACCTGTTCGACCAGAAGGCGCCGGATCTCGTCGGGAGCGACGACGGCCTGCGCCGTCACGTTGGCGACGACCGGGACCAGCGGGCTGCGCAGATCGACATTGGCGAGCGCCTTGGCCATGGCTTCGGCGGCAGGCGCCATCAGCTCGCAATGGAAAGGAGCGCTTACCGGCAGCAGGATGCCGCGCTTGCCGCCCCGGCTGGGAGCCAATGCTATGGCACGCTCGACCGCCGCGCGGTGACCGCTGACCACGACTTGCCCAGGCGCGTTGTCGTTGGCGGCGGAGCAGACTTCACCCTGTGCTGCTTCCGCCGCGACTTCCTGGGCGACCGGAAGGTCGAGCCCGAGCAAGGCCGCCATGGCGCCTTCGCCCACCGGAACCGCCTTCTGCATGGCCTGGCCGCGCAGCTTCAGGAGGCGCGCGGTATCGGACAGGCTGAAGGTGCCGGCGGCGGCGAGGGCGGAATATTCACCGAGCGAGTGACCGGCGACGAAGCTGGCGGCCTTGTGGATCTCGACGCCGCCTTCTTGCTGAAGCACGCGCAGGACGGCGATGCTGACCGCCATCAGGGCTGGCTGGGCGTTCTCGGTCAGGGTCAGGTCGGACTCCGGCCCTTCGAACATCAGCCGGCTCAGATTCTGCTGAAGCGCCTCGTCAACCTCCTGAAAGGTGTGGCGGGCGATGTCGAAGGCGCCGGCCAGTTCCCGGCCCATGCCTACCGCCTGGCTACCCTGTCCCGGAAAGACAAATGCGCGTGTCATCACTGTACCCGTATAACTGATCGGCGCCATCTCAGGCCGCCAAAATGGCCGATAGTCATACCGCCTGCAAAAGCGAAGTCAAGGGCGGCCGGAACGGATGCGACGGCCGAAAACGCGGGATCGGTATGCTGCACTGCACTTTGGAATGCTAATAATCGACGTGTCGATCGTTCCCCGCGCGGAGCCTTGGCGCAGGGGCCTGTTATTTTCTTGCCGAAGAGGCGCCTTTGTGTATAGTGCGCCGCTTCCAAAGCTCCTTGCCGGCGCACGCCAAGCGTCCGGCTAGGCCCGGGCGGCTGAGAGTCCTGCATTTCGCGGGATCGCAGCGCCGGACCGTGTAACAGCCATGGGGAGACCAAATGGCGAATTATGAAAGCGTGTTCATCGCACGCCAGGACATCTCGTCCGCGCAGGTCGAGCAGCTCACCGAAACTTACGCGACGATCATTCGCGACAACGGTGGCGAAGTTGCCAAGACCGAGCAGTGGGGTCTGAAGACCCTCACCTACAAGATCAAGAAGAACCGCAAGGGCCATTACGTCCTGTTCAATCTCAACGCTCCCGCAGCAGCGGTCGCCGAGATGGAACGGAACATGAGCATCAGCGAAGACATCCTGCGCTTCATGACCGTGCGCGTCGACGAGCTGGAAGCCGGCCCGTCCGCAATGATGCAGAGCCGGAACGAGCGCAGCGAGCGTGGTGATCGCGGCGACCGTGGTGATCGTGGAGACCGTGGCGGCCGCCGTTTCGACGGCGATCGTGGTGACCGCGGCGACCGTGGCCCCCGTCCCCCCCGCCGCACTGAATTCGAAGGAGAGCAGGCATGAGTGCCGCACCGTCCGCTGGCGGCCGCTCGGGTGGCGGTCCGCGTCGCCCGTTCTTCCGTCGTCGCAAGACCTGCCCGTTCTCGGGTCCGAACGCTCCGGCGATCGACTACAAGGACATCAAGCTGCTCTCGCGCTTCATTTCCGAGCGCGGCAAGATCGTGCCGAGCCGCATCACCGCAGTGTCCACCAAGAAGCAGCGCGAGCTGGCGCGGGCGATCAAGCGCGCCCGTTTCCTCGCCCTGCTGCCCTACGTGGTGAAGTAAGCATCCACAAGGTACGGGTCCGGAACAACGGCGAAGGTAGAGCGGTGCCATGACAAAGGCCCTGCTGATGTATATCGGCGGTGGCGTGCTCAGCGCGCTGCTTTACCTATCTGTCGTTAGCGGCGGCATGGGGGCCTTGATCCTGGCCTATCTGGCGCCGCTGCCGTTGCTGATGGTCGGCCTGGGTGCCGGGCTGAGGCCCTTCGCGATCGCGGCGACAGCCGCCGTCGCGGCGGTCGGTCTCTTCGGGGGCGTCCTGTTCGGGATGACCTACGCGGTGGCCAACGGCGTCCTGGTGGCGGTGATCGTCCGGCAGTCCCTGCTGGCGAGAGCTGGCTCCGACGGCAGCCTGGAATGGTATCCGCCCGGTCTTCTGCTGGTCGTCATGACCGGCCTGGGGCTGGCGGGACTGCTGGCGGCGGCATTGCTGACGCTCGGCGATCCGGGCGGCCTGGAAGGCGGTGTCCGGCAGTTCCTGGTGATGGGCTTCGGCGATGTCGCCGCCGGTACCGGGGGAGACGCGGAGTCGGGGGTGACGCAAGTCATCGACAGCTTTGCGCAGATCTTTCCGGGAATGGTGGTGGTGTCCTGGCTGACCATGGCCATCATCAATGCCGCCCTGGCACAGGGCGTCCTGATGCGGTTCGGCCGCAACCTGCGTCCTCCGATGCGGGTGACCGAGGTCGAGCTGCCGCACTGGATGCCGATGCTGCTGGCTGCTGCCGGATTGCTGGCTCTGATCGGTGGCGACGGACAGCTGGGCTATCTGGCGCTGAACGTCGTGATCGTGCTGCTGGTGCCGTTCTTCTTCGCTGGTTTGGCGGTGGTTCATGCCTTTGCCAGTGCGCGACAGGCCCGGACCCTGTTGCTCGTGGTGTTTTACTTCTTTCTGCTGGTGTCCGGCTGGCCGATAGCAATGGTTATCGGCCTTGGTGTGATTGAGCAATGGGCCGGGCTGCGCCGGCGGTTCGCCCGGACCGGCCCGGATCAGGAGAGCTAGTGATGGAAATCGTTCTATTGGAGCGGGTCGAGAAGCTCGGCCAGATGGGTCAGGTCGTCAACGTGCGGCCCGGCTATGCGCGTAACTACCTGCTGCCGCAGAAGAAGGCTCTGCGCGCGACGAAGGCCAATCTGGCGTTCTTCGAAACGCAGAAGGCCGAACTCCAGGCCCGCAACCTGGAGCGCCGGAAGGAAGCCGAGGAAGTCTCCGGCAAGATGAAGGGCCTTGTGGTCATCATCACGCGTCAGGCTGCCGAGTCGGGCATGCTGTACGGTTCGGTCAACGGCCGCGACATCTCCGATGCCGTGACTGCCGAAGGCTTCGTGATCGAGCGCAATCAGGTCGCGATCAACGACCCGATCAAGAGCCTGGGTCTGTTCGACGTCCGCATCATTCTGCACCCCGAAGTCAGCGTCAACGTGAAGGTGAACGTCGCCCGTTCGCTGGAAGAGGCGCAGATGCAGGCGCAGCGCGGCGGCATGGTTACCGCTGCCGACCTGTTGGCGGAAGAGGAAGAAGCCGAAGCGGCCGCCGCTGCTGCTTCCGCGGAAGAAGAAGAGGAAGACACGGAAGCCTGATCGATCAGGCTTTCACGTATCTTCTCCGACATGGAAAGAGCGCCGGCTGTGGCAGCCGGCGCTCTTTTCGTATCTGGAACTCGCCAGGGTAGAACTCGCCCAAGGACGGTTTGTCGGAAAGGTTCAGCCGTTGGCCATTGTCAGGTAGGTCCCGACCGTCTCGTCCTGGGCTGAAGGTTGGGTGCTCTGGCCGGAGGCGGGAGCGTTCAGCATAAGCGAGCCTAGGATGATCCCGATGATCAGACCAGCTACGGCGCCAAGATGCCCGCCGCTTTCGCTTTCGCTCTCGGATTCGGTGGTTTTCTGCTCGTCGTACTTCATCAATGCCTCTCTGCAACTGTCTGACCAACAGGATTGCCTGCCAGATGTTGCGATCGGCCTAATGATGGGATTTTAGTAGTATTCAGCCTGCCGGGCCTCGTAGTCGCGCTCCATGTCGCGCCACGCCGCGTCTTCCGGATCGCTGTCGAAGTCCTCGACGACCTCTTCCATGTCGTAATCCGAGTCGCGAAGCACCTCGATCATGAACTCGACCTGATCGGCCCGCAGACCGATCTTGCGAGCCATCTCCGGCATGTCGCGCCCTTCCCGCACATACTGCGCGACATTGCGAATCCGGCGGAAGACATCCTCTTCCATCTCCGGATCGTAGGCGAACACGTCGAGGAACTTGCGGGTCCAGGCTCCATCGCTCTCGAACCCGAATCGCAGCTGTACCTCGTGCCGGTTGGCGATCAGTCGCGCCAGTTCGATCTGTGCCGGCGTCGGGCGGTCTTCACCATCTCCAGATTTCCGGGCCACTTCGAACCTACCCTCATTACTGCCTATTCCGCTGGGCGTCAGGCTTAATGCACTGCCACCCAACGGCATACTGGCACCGGCAAACGGCCATTGCGAGAGTTAATTTCCTTCATGTTAACAGGCTGTGGATAACTTCGCTAGCCGGGTTCCACAAGCTATGCACAGCCGCCATGACTATGACAGTAACCATTGCTCTGGTAATCTCCGGCTCATGGAAACCATGACCACAGATCCTCGCACTGCCCGCACCACGGACGCGTCCGGCCGCCGTTCCAGCTACCGTGTCACTCCGCACAATGCGGAGGCGGAGCAGGAGTTGCTGGGCGCCATCCTGACCAACAACAAGGCCTATGAGAAGGTCGGCGAGTTCCTGAAGCCGGAGCACTTCTACGACCCTGTCCATAGCCGCATCTTCGAGACGATCCACGCGCTGGTCCAGCGCGGAGAGATCGCCGATCCGGTCACGCTGAAGGCCTATTTCGAGAACGACCCGGCGCTGGAAAGCGTCGGCGGCGCCGGATACCTCGGCGAGCTGGCCGGCAGCGTGATCTCGGTCGTCAACGCTGAGCACTATGGCCGAATCATCCACGACCTGTACCTTCGCCGCCAGCTCATCGACATGGGCGAGGACATGGTCAACGAGGCTTATAGCCATAACCTGGAGGGTGCGGCGCTCGATCAGATCGAGGGAGCCGAAAAGAAGCTGTTCGATCTGGCGACGACCGGCGACATCCAGGGCGGCTTTCAGCCGTTCAGCCAGTCGCTCCGCGTCGCCATCGACATGGCGGAGGAAGCGTTCAAGCGAGACAGTCAGGTTACCGGCGTCACGACTGGGCTGATCGACCTGGACCGCAAGCTGGGCGGCCTCCACCCCTCCGACCTGCTGATCCTCGCCGGTCGTCCTTCCATGGGTAAGACGGCGCTGGCGACCAACATCGCCTTCGCGGCGGCGAAGGCGCATATGCGGACGAACGGCAGCGAAGGCGCCGGCGTCGCGTTCTTCTCGCTGGAAATGTCGGCCGAACAGCTTGCTACTCGTATTCTGGCGGACGAAGCGCAGGTCGCGTCCGAAAAGATCCGGCGCGGCGACCTGAAGCCGGAAGATTTCCAGCGCTTCTCCGAGGCCAGCAGCATCCTGTCCCGCGTGCCGTTCTACGTGGACGACACTCCCGCGCTGAGCATTGCCGCCGTCCGAACCCGTGCCCGCCGGCTGGCCCGGACTTCAGGCAATCTGGGTCTGATCGTGGTCGACTATCTCCAATTGCTGCGCGGCACGGGCGGCAAGAGCAGCGAGAACCGGGTGCAGGAAGTCTCCGAGATCACCCGTGGCCTGAAGGCCATCGCGAAGGAACTGGATGTGCCGGTCGTGGCCCTGTCCCAGCTTTCCCGTGCGGTCGAGCAGCGCGAAGACAAGCGGCCCCAGCTTTCCGACCTTCGCGAATCGGGCTCGATCGAGCAGGACGCAGACGTCGTGATGTTCGTATTCCGCGAACAATATTACCTGGAGCGCTCCGAGCCGAGCCGCCGCCCCGACGAGGCCGACGACAAGTTCAACGACCGCTATCAGCGCTGGCAGCAGCGCTTGGGCGAGGTCCACAATACCGGCGAGGTGATCATCGCCAAGCAGCGTCACGGACCGATCGGTACCGTCCGCCTGTTCTTCGATGGCCAGTACACCAAGTTCGGCGATCTGGACCAAAGCCATCCCGGCGCCGGCGGTGGCGGCGACTACGAATAAAGCCGGAACGGACGATATCGAAAGGGCGGTGTGGCCATATGCGGCCGCTCCGCCTTTTTCCATGAGATTGACAGTGTTATGGCGGTTGGCTAGGGTGCGGCGCACAAGGTTGCGCGCATGGGCAAAGTTGCAACGGACGCAGGGGCTTATGCGTATCGACATGGAACTTGCCTCACCATTTCCGGCCTTATCGTCGTGTCCGGCACGGCATCGCCGGTGAGCGGAACTGCCACCGAGTGGGCTGCCACGGGGGATCAATGGGTTTTCTGACCACGACCGGCCGCGCCTTCCTGATCTTTCTGGAAGCGACCGGTCGGCTGATGCTGTTTACCGGCGTTGCAATTTCACATTGTTTCCGCCCGCCCTTCTATCTGCGCCTGATCGGGCGGCAGATGATCGACATCGGCTACTACTCCCTCCCCGTAGTGGGATTGACGGCGCTTTTCACCGGCATGGTGCTGGCGTTGCAAAGCTTCACCGGCTTCGCCCGCTTCCAGGCGGAGGGTGCCGTGGCAACGGTCGTGGTCCTGTCGATCACTCGTGAGCTGGGTCCCGTCCTGGCGGGCTTGATGGTCGCCGGCCGGATCGGCGCTTCGATGGCGGCCGAGATCGGCACCATGCGGGTGACGGAACAGGTAGACGCGCTGTCCACGCTCGCCACCAACCCGTTCAAGTATCTGGTCGTGCCGAGGTTGATCGCCGGTCTGACCATGCTGCCGCTACTGGTGCTGGTGGCTGACATCATCGGCGTGTTCGGCGGATTTTTGATCAGCGTCTACCGCCTGGACTTCAATGCCGCCGCCTATATCAGCCGCACCTGGGAATTCCTGGAGCCGATGGACGTGATCTCCGGGCTGGTCAAGGCCGGTATGTTCGGCTTCGTCATCGCGCTGATGGGCTGCTATCACGGGTACCAGTCGAGGGGCGGTGCGCAGGGCGTCGGCGCCGCTACGACCAACGCCGTCGTCTCATCCTCGATCCTGATCCTGGTGTTCAACTACCTGATCACCGGCCTGTTCTTCTCATGATGAGCACCATGCAACAGAAGCTCGACGGCACCGACGGCACCAAGCTGGATACGCCGAAGCTGAAGCTGACGGGTCTGCGGAAGGCGTTCGGCACAAAGCAGGTGCTCAACGGCATCGACCTGAGTGTCGGTCGCGCTGAATCGCTCGTCGTCATCGGCGGTTCCGGTACCGGTAAGTCGGTGATGCTGAAATGCGCTATCGGATTGATGCACCCGGATAGCGGATCGATCCGGATCGACGGCGAAGAGACCGCCAACCTGAGGACGCGCGACCGGGATCGGGTCATGCGGAAATTCGGCATGCTGTTCCAGGGGGCAGCCTTGTTCGACAGCCTGCCGGTCTGGGAGAACGTGGCGTTCGGCCTGATCCAGGGCGAAAAGATGAGCCGGTCGAAGGCCAAGGACATTGCCCTGGAGAAGCTGGCCGCCGTTGGATTGGAACGGCGGGTGGCGGACCTGTTCCCCGCTGAACTGTCGGGCGGCATGCAGAAGCGCGTCGGTCTGGCCCGCGCCATCGCAACCCAGCCGGAGATCATCTTCTTCGACGAGCCGACGACCGGGTTGGACCCGATCATGGCCGACGTCATCAACGACCTGATCGTCAAGTGCGTCAAGGATCTCGGCGCTACAGCCCTGTCTATCACGCACGACATGGCAAGCGCCCGCAAGATCGCCGACCGGGTCGCGATGATCTACAAAGGCAAGATCATCTGGTCCGGTCCGGTCAGCCAGATCGACAACTCTGGCAATCCTTATGTGGACCAGTTCATCCACGGGCGCGCCGATGGTCCCATTCAGATGGAAGTCAGCCAGTCCTGAACAGGGACTTGGATGTACATTGCGGAACGCGCTGACGCAGTCCTGCCCTGCGGCTGCCGGCCGGGGCCGGCCCCTGGTATTCCGGTTCTGTTCACATTAAATAAACCTTGTCCAGATAAGCATCGGTCGCACCGACTTGCCATCCGATCGGAGAAGATCCGGTAAGGAGCGTTTCCCCGATAGGATCGGCGACGCTCCCGTGCTAATCATGCTGCATCGCAACACGACGAGTTTTAGTTACATTGGCTCGACCAAACACCCGGTATGTCTGCCAGGCTTGCGGCGCCAGCTATCCCAAGTGGGGCGGCAAGTGCGACGCGTGCGGCGAATGGAACACTCTGGTCGAAGAGGCGGTTCCGGAAAGCGCTCCCAAGGGTCTTGGCCGGGCGTCGGGCGCCGGGCGCCGGATCGACTTCGTCGATTTGAAAGGCGTTTCGGAGAAGGCGCCCCGGCGGATCAGCGGCATAGCGGAATATGACCGTGTGTGCGGCGGCGGCATGGTGCCGGGATCGGCCCTGCTGGTCGGCGGCGATCCCGGTATCGGCAAATCGACACTGCTGCTTCAGGTCGTTTGCAGCCTCGCGAAGAATTTGCGGTGCGCCTACATATCGGGCGAGGAGGCGGTCGATCAGGTGCGGATGCGCGCATCGCGGCTTGGGACCGCTGAGTCGGCCGTCGAGTTGGCCACCGCGACCAATGTCCGCGACATCGTGGCTACGCTGGACAGCGGCGACGCGCCGGGACTGTGCGTCATCGATTCCATCCAGACCATGTATGTGGACACGCTGGACAGCGCACCCGGCACGGTCGCCCAGGTGAGGGCCTCGGCGCAGGAGTTGATCCGGGTAGCCAAGCGGCGCGGCATCATTCTGGTGCTGGTCGGCCACGTCACCAAGGAAGGTACGATCGCGGGTCCCCGCGTGCTCGAGCACATGGTCGACACCGTCCTGTATTTCGAGGGCGAGCGCGGTCACCAGTTCCGCATCCTGCGCGCTGTGAAGAACCGCTTCGGCCCGACCGACGAAATCGGCGTGTTCGAAATGACGGACGCCGGCCTGAGCGAAGTATCCAATCCTTCGGAACTGTTCCTGGCGGAGCGGCGGGGCGACGTATCCGGCGCCTGTGTTTTCGCTGGACTCGAAGGCACCCGGCCCGTTCTGGTCGAGATCCAGGCGCTTGTCGCCCCCTCCCCACTCGGCACGCCGCGCCGCGCGGTCGTCGGTTGGGACAGTGGCCGGCTGGCGATGGTGCTGGCGGTGCTGGAGGCGCGCTGCGGCATCGCGATCGGCGCCAACGACGTTTATCTCAACGTCGCCGGCGGTTTGCGGATCGGCGAGCCTGCCGCAGACCTTGCCGTCGCGGCGGCCCTGGTGTCGTCGCTGACGGGAGAACCGGTGCCGTCCGACGCGGTGGTGTTCGGCGAAATCGGATTGTCCGGAGAGATCCGGGCGGTCAGCCAGACCGACGTCCGCCTGAAGGAAGCCGCGAAGCTTGGCTTCGAGAAGTCACTGATGCCGACCTTGCGCGGCAGAAAGGGCGGCAGCCGGAGCGATCCGGGTATCCGCCGGATCGAGCTTGCCCACCTTGAAGACCTTATCCCGATGTTCCAGGAACCCCGCTCCGCCGGCTCCGCCGGTCGTGGTCGGACATGATCCACAAGTTGACGTGACGGGTCGCTGACGATGGAAACCACCTCGATCAATCCGACGGATATCGCCGTCATCGTCATTCTGCTGCTGTCGGCCCTGCTGGCCTTCGCACGCGGATTGGTGCGGGAAGTATTGTCGGTCGGCGCCTGGGTCGGCGCCGCCTTCTCGACTTTGTACCTGTTCCCCCACGTATTGCCGATAGTGCAGCAAGTCGTCGCCAAGGAACTGATCGCCAAAGCCGTGGCCGGCATCGGCATCTTCGTCGTATCGCTGATCCTGCTGTCGATTATCAGTCACCAGCTTTCCAAAGGGGTGCGCGGGTCAGCGCTGAGTGCGGTCGATCGATCGCTCGGATTCGTTTTCGGCATCGCACGGGGTGCGGTGATCGTCTGCCTTGCCTATCTATCCGTAGCGTGGGTCTTTCCGCCGACCGATCAGCCCCGCTGGCTGAAGGAAGCGCGCACGATGCCGGTGATACAGACGGGAGCCGATATGCTGCGTAATCTGGTCCCTGACCAGACACGGTCCGATGCCGCGACCAGCGCTCAGTCGGCGGCGAACTCTGCCGCCAGCGCCGCCATCGAGAAGACGAACAAGGCTATCCAGGAAGAAGCGCTCCGGCGTCTTTCCGTGCCGAAACCGACAGCCGCCAATGCAACGAACGCGGATGCGCCCGCGCCAGAGTCGGGGTATAAGGACCGGGACAGGTCCGATCTCGACCGACTATTCGAAACTGCCCGTTAGCCTACCACATCCGACCCCGCGAAAGGGTTTAGTTCCCATGTTGACGACCCATCCGTTCGACGACGACAAACTACGCGAAGAGTGTGGCGTGTTCGGCGTTTATAACCATGGTGAAGCTGCCGCCTTGGCGGCGCTTGGGCTCCATGCCCTTCAGCACCGTGGACAGGAGGCGGCGGGTATCGTCACCTTCGATGGTGAACACTACCATATTCAGCACGCCATGGGACAGGTGGGCGACAATTTCAGCTCGCAGTCGGTGATCGCGAAGCTGAAGGGCCACGCCGCGATCGGGCATGTCCGCTATGCCACCAGCGGCGACACTGTGCTGCGCAACGTGCAGCCTCTGTTCGCTGACTTCGAGTTCGGCGGCTTCGCGCTGGCCCATAACGGCAACCTGACCAATGCCCTGATGCTGCGCCGGCAGCTGGTGCGCCGGGGCTGCCTGTTTCAATCGACCACCGACACCGAAGTCATCGTCCACCTGATGGCGACCGCCCGCAGCGGGTCGGTGATCGACCGCATGGTCGAGGCGCTCCGTCAGGTCGAGGGCGCTTACTCGCTGATAGCACTGGCCAACGACATGGTGATCGGCGTCCGCGATCCGCTGGGCGTGCGTCCGCTGGTGCTGGGCAAGGTCGGCGACAGCAACGTACTCTGTAGCGAGAGCTGCGCGCTGGACATCATCGGCGCGGAGTTCGTCCGCGATGTCGAACCGGGCGAGATGATCGTCCTGGACAGCTCGGGCGTTCACAGTCTGCGTCCCTTCCTGCCGCAGAACCGGCGGTTCTGCATTTTCGAATACATCTACTTCGCGCGGCCGGACAGCGTGGTGGAAGGCCATTCGGTCTACGAGGCGCGGAAACGCATCGGCATGGAGCTGGCGCGGGAAAGCGCTGTCGGCGCCGATGTCATCATCCCGGTCCCGGACAGCGGCGTGCCGGCCGCCATCGGATACGCGGCGGAGAGCGGGATTCCCTTCGAGCTTGGCATCATCCGCAATCACTATGTCGGTCGAACCTTCATCGAACCGACGGACCAGATTCGCAATCTGGGCGTCAAGCTGAAGCACAACGCCAACCGCCTCATGATCGAAGGCAAGCGCGTCGTCTTGGTGGACGACAGCATCGTGCGCGGCACCACCTCCATCAAGATCATCGAGATGGTGCGCCGGGCTGGCGCCAAGGAAGTCCATATGCGGATTTCCAGCCCGCCGACCAGCCATGCCTGCTTCTACGGCGTCGATACGCCCAAGAAGGAAAAGCTGCTGGCCCATAAGTACTCGATCGAAGAGATGGCGAAGTATATCGGGGCCGACAGCCTCGCCTTCATCTCGATCGACGGTCTCTACAAGGCCGTGAAGGAGCCGGAGGGACGGAACAACGCGAAGCCGCAATACTGCGACGCCTGCTTCACCGGCGACTATCCGATCCCGCTGCTGGATCGCGACACTCCCGGCGAAGGCTCGGAAGTGACATACCGCGCCGAGGCGCGCGGCTGAGTTTCGCCGCCTTCCTGAACCTTTACCGATTACCGCCTGATCTGAAAGCCGTCTTCAATGTCCAGTCCCCGTCTGTCGAACCGCGTCGCCCTGATTACCGGCGCATCCCGAGGCATCGGCGCCGCCGTGGCGGAACGATTCGCCGAGGAAGGCGCCCATGTCATCCTGGTGGCCCGCACCGTCGGCGGTCTGGAAGAGGTCGATGACCGGGTCCGCGCCAAGGGTGGCACCGCCACCCTTGTCCCGCTCGATCTGGCGGATTTCGACAAGATCGACCAGCTTGGCCAGTCGATCTTCGACCGGTTCGGCCGATTGGACATCGTCGTTGGAAATGCCGCGACGCTCGGCGACTTGAGCCCGATCTCCCATTTCGTCCCGAAGGTCTGGGACCGGGTCTTCGCGCTTAACGTGACGGCCAACTACCGGCTGATCCGCAGCATGGACAGACTGCTGCGCGGGTCCGACGCAGGGCGCGCGGTGTTCGTGACGTCAGGCGTCGCCCGGCATGCGGTCGCCTACTTCGGCGCTTATGCGGCCAGCAAGGCGGCGCTGGAGACGATGGTGAAGATGTACGCGCTGGAAGTCGCGACATCGCCGCTCAAGGTCAACCTGCTCGATCCCGGCGTCGTGCGGACCAAGCTGCGCGCCCAGGGCTTCCCCGGCGAAGACCCGATGGTCCACCCTGCTCCGGAAGAAATCACCGAGCGATTCGTTGAACTGGCGGAACCGGCTTGCCAGTATCACGGCGAGATCCTGTCCGCCTGATTTCTCCCTTCCTGGATTTCCAATCAGAGC
>DASQKT010000518.1:0-3813 GCA_035630415.1 Skermanella sp. | reverse complement strand
CCGAAATGACCGTGGACGAGAACTTGCAACTCGGCGGCCTCCAGGCGCCGGGGAGAGACGAGTTCGGGCGGCGGCGCGACCGGGTGCTTGAGCGCTTTCCCAGGTTGCGGGAGCGCCTGACCCAGCAGGCGGGGTTGCTGTCCGGCGGCGAGCAGCAGATGCTGGCCCTTGGCCGTGCCCTGATGGGAGCGCCGCGCCTGTTGCTGCTGGACGAGCCGAGCATGGGATTGGCTCCCCTGTTCGTCGAGGAGATCTTCCGGATCATCGGCGACCTGAAGCGGGAAGGCACCACGATCCTGCTGGTCGAGCAGAACGCCCAGGCCGCCCTTGAGATCGCCGACTACGCCTATGTGCTGGAAAGCGGCGTCATCACGCTCCACGGACCGGGCGCCGAGATCGCAGATAACCCCGACGTGGCGGCGGCCTACCTGGGCGGGCACTGATGACTATCGTTTTTCCGGTCGAACATCCTACCCGGTTAGGATAAAAGCTTCTCACGCTTGGCAATCCCATTGGGTTGCCGAAGGTTTGCAGGTTCTTCCTTTCGGCGGCTCCCGGCGGGAAATCAATTTTCGGTGGTACCATGGCAAGAACTAACAACGCCGCGTCAGGACGCCGGAAGAACCGGGGAACGCCACGGGCGCAGCAGCAGGCGGCACAGGCATCTTCTTCCGACTCCGCATCCGGGTTGGCGAGCGTTACCGTCCGTGTGCCGGAAGCCGGCAAGCCCTTCATCGAGAAGGCGGCTGAACTGATGCGGGAAGGGGCGGAACCGACCGCAGCTCTTCGCCGCGCCGGCGGAGGCTTCGATACCTCCGATCCTCCCCCCAGCCGCGATCAGGCGTTGCACGACGACGAAGCCGCGTCGCGCCGCGACCAGCACCAGATGGCGAGGCTGCGCAACCGCCTGGAAACCCAGGAGATGCGCAGCGCCGCCGAGATCGGCTACAAGGTCCGAAGCCTGAGCGGCTGGCGCCTGACCCTGGCGAAGATGGCCGGCCTGATCGCCTGACGCCGGCCTTTAAGCGACGGGGCGGACCCGGCTGAGCACCCGGTCGACCATGACGCCGGACTGGCCCAGGTAGTTGGCGGGGTCGCACAGCTTCGCCAGCTCGGCGCGGGTCAGGTGCTTGGAGATGGCAGGCGTTTCCGCCAGCAGGTCGAGCAGCGGGCGGTTCTGGCGCAGCGCCTCGCGACAGATGTCCTAGACGAGGTCGTGGGCGTATTCGCGGCCCAGATAGGGGCCGAGGCCCATCATCACCGCTTCCGACATGACCAGCCCGTTGGTCATGTCGAGATTGGCGCGCATCCGTTCGGCATCGACTTCCAGACCGCTCACCACGGCGCGGGCCTGTCTCAGGGCGCCGGCCAGCAGGCAGAAGGATTCCGGCAGGGCGATCCACTCGATTTCCCACGGGCCGGTCGAACGCTCGTGGTCGGCGACCATGGCGTCCATCAAGGCTGCGGCGTGCTGGCGGACGACCGAGATGCCGGCGTGGATGTAGCAGCTCGAGATCGGATTGCGCTTCTGCGGCATGGTGCTGCTGGAACCCCGGCCATGGGCGTAAGGCTCGTAAACCTCGCCCACTTCCGTCTGCATCATCAGCTTGACGTCCATCGACAGCTTGCCGAGCGTGCCGCCGACTAGACCCAGGAAGCAGCCGACTTCCGCGATGTTGTCGCGGACGGTGTGCCACGCGATGACCGGCTGGCCCAGGCCCAGTTCGGCCATCAGGCCTTCCTGAGTCTCCATGGCGCCGCGCTCGATCGAGGCCAGCGTGCCGGCGGCTCCGGCGAATTCTCCGACCAGGACGCGGGCGCGCAACTCGTCGAGCCGGTCACGGTGCCGCTCCACTGCCGCCAGCAAGCCGGCCATCTTGTAGCCGAAGGTGACGGGAACGGCCTGCTGAAGGTTGCTGCGTCCGATCATCGGCGTATCGCGGTGACGCCGCGCCAGATCGGCCAGCCCGGCGGACAGGGCGGCCAGATCGTCCTCGACGATCTTCAATGCCTCGCGGATCTGGAGCACCGTCGCGGTGTCAGTGATGTCCTGCGTCGTGGCGCCCCAGTGGCAGAACTCGCCCAACTTGTCGCGGCATAGCGCGTTGAGCTGGGAGACGACACCCAGGACGGGATAGCCGATCCGCTCCGTCTGCTGGCGCAGCTTGTCCATGTCGATCTTGTCGATGGTGCAATTCCGGACGATCTCGTCGGCTGCTTCCTGCGGAATGATGTCCAGCCGGGCCTGGACGCGGGCCAGGGCGGCCTCGATGTCCAGGTACTTCTGGGTACGGTTCTCGTCGGACCAGACGGCGCGCATGGCGTCGGTGCTGAAGATATTGCCGAAAATGGCGGAGTCCACGATGGTCGAGGGCATGATTCAAGCCTTCCTTTAATCAGGTGAAATTTCTGAAGTGGCGGCGGTGTCGGGATTAGACGGCCTTTTCGGCGCGCAGGCTCTCGATCCGGTCCGGGGTGTATCCAAGGGCGGTCAGGATCGCGCCGGTGTGCTGGCCCAGTGCCGGCACCGCGTCCATGCGCGGGTCGCCTTCTTCCCAGGAACCGGGGGGAAGCAGCGCCGGGATGCTGCCCCGCTCGGTTTCCACGGTCCGCCAGCGGTCGCGGGCCTTCAATTGCGGGTGGTCCCAAACGTCGTGCATGTCGTTGGCGCGCGAGTTGGCGATACTCGCCTCGTCAAGCCGGGCGATGACTTCCTCGGCGGTCAGTGTCGAGAAGGCCTCGACGATGATCCCACGCAACTCGTCCCGTGCGGCGTTGCGCCGGAAGTTGCTGGAAAAGCGCTCTTCGGACGCCAGGCCCGGCTGACGCAGCACGACCGCGCAGAAGGCAGCCCATTCCCGTTCGTTCTGAAGACCCAGCAGCACCGTCTTGCCGTCACCGGCGGGAAACAGGCCGTAGGGGTAGATGGTGGCGTGGCTGGCTCCGGCGCGGGCCGGCGGAGTTGCGCCGTCATAGGCGTAGTAGAGCGGGTAGCTCATCCACTCGACCAGCGATTCCAGCATGGAGATGTCGAGATGCTGGCCGCGTCCGGTCTTGCCGCGCTGGATCAAGGCGGCGAGGATGCTGGAATAGGCGTACATCCCGGCGGAGATGTCGGCGATCGACGGCCCCGCCTTGGACGGGGTTTCCTCGGTCCCGGTCACCGACAGGAAGCCGGCTTCACCCTGGATCAGCAGATCGTAGGCCTTGCGGTCGCGGTAGGGGCCGTCGTTGCCATAGCCTGATATGTCGCAAACGATGATTTCCGGCTTTTCGGCTGATAGTGCTTCATAGGACAGGCCGAGGCGGGCTGCCGCTCCCGGTGCGAGGTTCTGAACAACGACATCGGCCTGTTCGGCGATCAGGCGCTTCAGGATGGTCTGGGCTTCCGGGTGCTTGACGTCGAGCGTCAGGCTTTCCTTGGAGCGGTTGGTCCAGACGAAGTGGGACGCCAGACCGTTGACCCGCTCGTCATAGCCGCGGGCGAAATCTCCCACGCCGGGCCGTTCCACCTTGATGACGCGGGCGCCGAGGTCGGCGAGCTGACGCGTCGCGAAGGGGGCGGCGATGGCGTGCTCGAGCGTTACGACCGTTATTCCTGCCAGAGGTTTCATGTGTTTGGTCCCTTACCGGATGACCGCAGTGGCATCCATCGTCAGCCAGCCTTCGTGATCCTTGGCCCAGAGGTGGAAGGTCTTGCCATCCGCTTCGGGGTCGCCATGGACCGAGAAGGTGTTGATGTCGAAGGTCGGGCGGACCGCCTTGAAGCGATATTCGGCGACCTCGGCGTCCGGCAGCTTGTGGCGCAGCAGG
>DASQKT010000517.1:0-5707 GCA_035630415.1 Skermanella sp. | reverse complement strand
GATCTATCAGGTGTTCCACGCGCTCACGATAGCGCTCGGCCTCGTGGTGCTGGTCACCTGGATCTTCCTGCGCGACCTGCGGGCGACGCTGATCCCGGCCGTCGCGATCCCCGTGTCGATCGTCGCGGCGTTCAGCGTGCTCGCGGCCCTGGGCTACTCGATCAACGTGCTGACGCTGCTGGCGCTGGTGCTCGCGATCGGGCTGGTGGTCGACGACGCGATCATCGTCGTCGAGAACGTCAGCCGCCGGATCGAACTGGGGGAACCGCCGCTGCTGGCGGCCTACCGGGGAGCCGGGCAGATCGGCTTCGCGGTGATCGCGACGACGGCTGTTCTGATCGCGGTGATCTTCCCGCTGGTGCTGCTCCAGGACACGGTCGGCCGCTTCTTCAAGGAGTTCGCGGTGGCGCTCGGCGCCTCCGTCGCGTTTTCCGCCCTGGTGGCGCTGACGCTGACGCCGATGATGTGCGGTCAGGTCCTCCGTGCCCATCATCACGGGGTCGTCTTCCGGCTGACCGAGCGCTTCTTCGTCGGCATGACCCGCCTGTATTCACGCCTGCTCGACGGCGTGCTGGGCGCGCCGGTCCTGACGCTGGCGCTGTTCGGCGCCCTATGCGGTGCTGCGCTGTACCTGTTCACCCTGATCCCCCAGGAATTCACGCCGTCGGAGGACCGGGGCAGCTTCCGCATCACCGTGACGGCGCCGGAAGGCGCCAGCCAGGACTATACGAGGCGGGAAATAGCGGCGATCGAGCGCATCCTGGCGCCGTACCGGGAGACGGGGGAGGTCGCCACGGTGCTGGCGATCCTCAATCCAGGCTTCGGCGGCCAGTCCGGCGTCAACCGCGCGATGGTCCAGGTCTGGCTGGCCCCCTGGGAGCAGCGCTCCCGGTCGCAATCCGCCATCATGGCCGACCTGCGGACCAAGCTCCAGAGCGTTCCGGGCGCCCGCGTCGCGGCCTTTGCCAGCGGCGGCATCGCGCGCGGCAGCGGGCTCAATCAGGTTCAGGTCGTGCTCGGCGGCAGCAACTACGAGGAACTGGCGGTCTGGCGCGATCTGCTGATCGAACGGCTGCGGGACGAGCCGGGGCTTGGGACGATCCAGGCCAACTACGACGAGACCAAGCCGCAGTTGCGCATCACGGTGGACCGCGACCGCGCCGCCGACCTCGGCCTCGGCACGCGGGAAATCGGCCAGACGCTCGAAACCCTGATCGGCGGACGGACGGTGACGCGCTTCACCGACCGGGGCGAGGAATACGACGTTGTCGTCCAGGCTGCGGTGACCGAACGCGCGAACCCGCGCGACCTGTCGAACATCTTCCTGCGGGGCGCCAACACGGACAAGCTCGTGCCGTTGTCCAGCGTCCTGACGGTCCGCGATATCGCCGGCCCCGGCGAGCTTGGCCGGGTGGACCGTCTGCGCGCCATCACGGTCACGGCCAATCTGGAAGGGATGGCGATGGGCACCGCCATCGACGTGGTCCGCCGCGCTGCCGCCGAAGTGCTGCCGCCGCAGGTACGCCTGACTTTCGACGGCGCGGCGCGGGAGCTTCAGGACAGCAGCTCCGCCATCTACTTCGCCTTCGGCATGGCGCTGCTGATCGCCTTCCTGGTGCTGGCGGCCCAGTTCGAGAGCTTCACCCTTCCCTCCATCGTCATGCTGACCGTGCCGCTGGCGCTGCTGGGCGGGTTGTCGGCAATCGTCGCGTCGGCCATGACGCTGAACATCTACACCCAGATCGGCCTGGTCATGCTGATCGGCCTGATCGCCAAGAACGCCATCCTGATCGTCGAATTCGCCAACCAGATGCGGGACGAGGGCGCCGCTTTGGAAACCGCGATCCGGGAAGCCGCAGCTACACGTCTGAGGCCGATCCTGATGACCAGCATCGCGACGGTATTCGGCGCGGTCCCGCTAGCGGTCGCCTCCGGCGCCGGCGCGGAGAGCCGCATGGCCATCGGCGCCGTCATCGTCGGGGGTGTTTCGATCGGTTCGCTGCTATCGCTGTTCGCGACCCCCCTGCTCTACAGCCTGCTGGCCCGCCGCCTCCAGCCGATCGGCCGCATTCGCCGCCGTATCCAGGAATTGGAGCGACAGCATACCGTCTCCGCCGAGTGATCTCTGCCGCATGGTCCACGGCATCGCGGGCTGGGTGATCGCCACCCCGACACTCCCGGCGAAGGGTTTTTCAGGCGGCTTGTACAAGCGCCCGGATCGCCTCCTTGTGTTCGCGCAGATGGTCCATGTTGTTAATCATTGAACCGCGCCGGGATTGTCGGAGGCCGATTTGGTTGAGTTCACACCGCCTTGGCGCCGTCCTCGGTTTGAGCATAGTAGCGTGCTTTGGCCTCGGCGGGCGGAATGTTGCCGATGGGCTCGAGCAGGCGCCGGTGGTTGAGCCGATTCACCCATCCGCATGACCCTGGAAATCACGAACTCGCGTCGCCATACGCCAAAGCTCCCCATCCGTCTTGCTCGATCGGCGCCTCGGTTTTCAGTAGCGCACTCAACCGCTTCAGCGCCTGCGCCACGATGCGGCCCTGCGCGTCGATGCTGGCGATGATCTCGGCCGGTGTGCGCTGGTCCACCGTGGCGACCGCGTTCGGGTTGACCGCCTTCAGATCAAACACCGCCGCATCGATGGCGGCGGCTTGTGCCTCCAGATACCGGGCTGCCTTGTCCTTCTCGCGGATCTGTGCTTCGTGCGCTTCCAGCACGTCGGCGCCGGCCTTGACCTTCTTCAGGCGTTTCAGCTCTTCCTTGATGTCCGCCACCTCGGCCTTAAGTCTGGCCGCCTCGTCCCGCAAGGGGAGCATCTCCTCGCGAGCCTTGGCGCGGCGAGCGGCGAAGTCCACGGTCCAGGACCAACGGCTGTCAGCCACAGGGGTGCCGCGTCGGGCAAGCTGACGCGCACAGCTTGGGAAGGGCTGGCCCGCATGGGCTTCATCGGCCTCGAGCGTGATGTGGTCTCGGCTAACGTAGCCCTTGTCCCGCAAGACCGGGTCGATGAGGTGATAGCGGGTATCCGCCTCGTTCATGCTCATGCAACCCCTCCCGATTGCTGGTTCTTGCCTTCATCGGCGCCTCCAGCGCGCACCCATTCATTCCCTTCCGACATCTCGATCTTCGACAGGCGCCCAGCGCGGTGCCTAGGTAGGCCCTGGTATTCCGGCCAGCTGTACACGTTGTCCTTGGCCGCACCCAAGAGCTGGGCGGCCTGCTCGATGGATACCCACTGTTCAGGGAGCAGGGCAGCTGCGTTTGCCAACTGAAAGTACCTCAAGTGGATTAAACTGGACGAAAGTCTATCAGGCGGGATGATACTATCCCAACATGATCTCAAGCTGCGATAGGCCAGAGTGATAGTGTGCGTTTTAAGAACCAGTTCGAGGACGAAGCCTGCCTGCCCAGAAGGTCGGAGCTGTCGTCGGCTGCAAGGTTGTGAAGCTCAAGACCAGCTTGGGCATGTCCTATTCCCGCGAAATCGCCTGATCACTGCCGGACACTGATTGAATTTGCCCTCTCGCCGGTTTGCGCGTCAAAGCCGCGTGCATGTGGACATCGGCGGCGGTGTCTCGATCGGCTCGCTGCTGTCGCTGTTCGCGACTCCCCTGCTCTACAGCCTGCTGGCCCGCCGGCTCCAGCCCATCGGCCGCATTCGCCGTCGTATCCAGGAACTGGAGCGACGGCATACCGTCTCCGCCGGGTGATCTCTGCCGTATGAAATTGGGTCGAGCTTGCGAAAAGTATTCGCCGGACGGTCCCGTTGCATGCCTGCGGAATGGACTGCGCCAAGTTCTGCAAAATCGTCCACGACGTTGAACTGAGCCTCCTTGCGACCCGCTCGCCAAGCCAACAGACACGGATTGCATTCCTACAACTTTTCTGATATGCCATAGCCTCGCCTCGCGCCCGGATCTTTGGCATCGTCAATCACAGCACCACGCGCGATGCCACCCCCTGCCCGCCCTGACACGCGCTCCGCGTGCCCCGGTCAGCATTTTGCCTCAAATTATCCCATATTTCTTGACGTTCCAGCGTATTCAGTCCAGTGTCGCCGGGCCTTCCGCAACTGCGGGGCGGCTAGACCGGGAAGGTTGCAACTCCCCAGCCCAGCCTGACCACCCGATGACCGAGTTAAGGAAAACATCAGATGGCTGACGCCAGCCTTACCACACCCGGCGCGGTTTCGCGCCGATTCTTGTTCTCCGCCGCCGTGGCGGCTCCTATAGCCACGGTGACGGCGGGGTTTTCTCCCGGCGGAACCCCAGGGCTTCAACAGCTCCTGGACCGCTACCGCGAAACCGGCATCCGGCTTCGCGAGATCGAAACCGCCCGTGCGGGCGCGCTCCAGCTAATCCCGGCCGGTCTTCGGCCCGGCCAGTGCTCCACGAACAGCGTGTCGCGCTGGCCGCAATGGAACAGGGCGGAGCTGGATGCGTTCGGGGTTCCGGCAAGCTTTCCGCTTCGCCCGTCACAGGCCGACTTCGATCAGTTTTATCAGGAAGCCGTCCGGCTCGATCCCGAGAACCGGGAGACGTTGAAACGGCTGCACAAGTCCCGCATCGGCGCATGGCTGGTCCGGCGGAACCATCAGAAGGATTGGTACCGCCAGACCGGGATCGACGCCATCAACCGGCAGCATAGCCGTCTGGTGGCCGAAAAGCACCGCATCGAACGGGAACTCATGGATCTGATGATCGGCCCCGGCAAAGCCGCCATCGACGCATGAGCCAGCGGCTTCCGGCGGCAGCCCGCCCCTCTGCCGCCGGAAGCCGCGATGCGCAAGCCTGGGGATAGTGACCACCCCCACCGGGGTAGTGACCCTGGCCCTTGCGCTCCAGCGCCTTGATCGGCTCCTGTTCGTCCGTCGTGGGGCCGGACCGCTTGCCCTGGTCGCGCTCGGCCTTCCGGACCCAGCAGCCCCACAGCGTCTCCGCCGTGTGGCCGATCTTCGCCGCGATCGAGCTGATTGCCGCCCACTGCAAGGCATGCTCCCCGGCGTGCTCGAACACCACGCGCACCGCGCGTTCGCGGACTTCAGGGGGAGTATTTGGAGGATGTCTGCTTCATCATGATGACCGCAGTCCCTCAAAACCAATGTCTCAAGAAACAGGGCCTCCGGCAAACCCAGAGCGGTTAAATAGATGGCTGCGTCGATTTATGGGATTTGCTCTACGCCGTATCTCGCCGTGCCGCTACGTGTATTCCGTATTGTTTCAGTACGGACCGTATGCTGGCAACTGAGTGCTTGAGAAGATGGCGTCCCCAAGGGGATTCGAACCCCTGTTACCGCCGTGAAAGGGCGGGAAAAATGGCGGAATTCTGCGGTTTTTGCAACTCGCCGGAACTGTCGAACTTCGCTGCGTGGCGTGGCGTGGTGCTATTACAGCAATGGTCATGGCTGCAATAACAATTTTCTCAAACGTCGGCCGCCTGCGTATCCTGAACGATGCTTTCCGGTGAACTCAAGGCGGCCGCCACGACGATCCATGCTCCTGATCTTTTCCTGAATCCTCCGAAACCGGGCAATCCTGCCGGCTACAGCGCCTGCCGGAGGTCAGTTTTCGAGAAATCATCCCCGATAAAAAGCAGGGGACATGAATGCTCGCTTGCCACCGCGTAGGCGAAGCAGTCGCCGAAATTCAGGCCGGCCGGATGCACACCTTTGCCCCATCGCTCGTAAGCCTGCGCAATCCGACG
>DASQKT010000516.1:0-2465 GCA_035630415.1 Skermanella sp. | reverse complement strand
TTCGGCGAGGGCGACGTGCCGACACCGGGTTTCGTGATGGATGCCGCCAATCAGGCGATGCGCGACGGCCATGTCTTCTACACCTGGCAGCGCGGCCTGCCGAAACTGCGCGAAGCGTTGGCGGCCTATCATCAGCGCACTTACGGCGTGCCCCTGGATGTGGAACGGATCACCGTGATGGGGTCGGGCATGACCGCCATCGCGCTGTCGATCCAGAGCCTGATCGATCCCGGTGACGAGGTTGTCATCGTCTCCCCGGTCTGGCCCAACGTCTTCGCGAGCATCGGGATCATGGGCGGCATCGTCCGGCAGGTACCGCTGGCGCTGGGAGACAGCGGCTGGACGCTGGATCTCGGCCGGCTGTTCGACGCCTGCGGGTCCCGGACGAAGATGATCTTCATCAACTCGCCCTGCAACCCGACCGGCTGGACCATGGGCGCCGAAGACATGCGCCGCGTCATGGAGTTCGCGCGTGAGCGCGGCTTGTGGGTGATGTCGGACGAGGTCTATTCCCGCATGGTCTACGACGGCAGCCGTTCGCCGTCCTTCCTCGACGTGTCGGAACCGGAAGACCGCCTGCTGGTGATCAACAGCTTTTCCAAGAACTGGGCGATGACCGGCTGGCGGCTGGGCTGGGTCATCGCACCGCCGTCGTTCGGACCGGTCTACGAGAAGATGGTCCAGTTCAACAACTCCGGCGTCCCCGGCTTCGTTCAGAAAGCCGGTATCGCGGCCCTGGAACAGGGCGACGATTTCCTGGCCGATATGGTCGAGCGGTGCAGGACCGGGCGCGACATCGTCTGCGGCGTGCTGGAAGCACTGCCCCGCGTCAAGGTCCAGCGCCCGGACGCGGCGTTCTACGCCTTCTTCTCGGTGGAGGGAGCGCCCGACAGCTTGGCGCTCGCCAAGCGCATCGTGGACGAGGCACTGGTCGGGCTGGCGCCCGGCGCCGCCTTCGGCGAGGGCGGCGAAGGCTATCTCCGCCTCTGCTTCGCCAGTTCGCCCGAGCGGCTGCGGGTCGCGATGGATCGGATGGCCCCGGTTCTGAGATAATTCATTGCTGAAGTAATAGGGCCTCGGCGAATGTTCCTAGGCCAGCCATGGCGGCAAATCATGTCAACCATGTAGAAGCCGCACTTCTCGCAGGTGCAGCAAGACCCCATATTCTGCTTACGAAAGAACGGAAGGCCGGCGAGACACGCCGGCCGTTTTTATTGAGGACTCACATCATGGCACTGGCAGTTCGCACGTCCGGTTATGCCGGTCGACGTTCGGCCGACTCTTCCGCTGATCTTATCCAGCGGTTGACCGACACACTGAAGACCTGGAAGTACCGTATCGTCAGCCGTCGCGAGCTGATGGAACTCGACGCTCACATGCTGCGTGACATCGGCCTGAGCGACCTGGAAGCCCAATCGGAAGCCAGCAAGCCGTTCTGGCGCGCCTGATTTTTCGGACGCGACATATGGCTGATCCGGATTGGCCGATCTGAACAAGCCGCGCTATACATGGCGCGGCTTTTCGATTCCGGATACCCGCCATGACGCCCGACCATTTCCAGACCTTCGCACGCTACAACGCCTGGGCCAACGACCGGCTCTACGCCGCCTGCGCCCAGCTGTCCGACGCGGATTTCCGGGCCTCCCGCCAAGCATTCTTCGGCTCGATCCTCGGCACGCTGAACCACATTCTGGTGGGTGACCGTGCGTGGCTGGGCCGCATCGACGGCGTGCCGTCGGGCATCACCCGACTCGATGAAATCCTGTTCGACGATCTGGCCGTCCTGAGGCAGGCGCGCATCGCGGAAGACGAGCGCATCCTGAAACTCACCGAGACCCTAGACGCCGACTCTCTGAGCCGCGACTTGGTCTATCGAACGGTTGCCGGAGTCGAGCACCGCACCCCATTGGTCTGGGTGCTCTCCCACATGTTCAATCACCAGACCCACCATCGCGGACAGGCCCACGGCCTGCTATCGCAGACGACCGTCAAGCCGCCGCCGCTGGACCTGATCTTCTTCCTTCGGGAGCGGTGAAGCAAAGGCCTGCGCCGAACAGGAAATTGGCGGGCCGATCTATCTCGGATCGCGCTTCAGACCGCGTTTCTCAAGTTCTTCCAGGTACTCCGCCCAAAGCTCGTCCTGGTGCTCGCCAAGCTCGTACAGGTACTTCCACGAGAAGATGCCGCTGTCGTGCATGTCGTCGAACTGAATCCGGAGCGCGTAGTTGCCGACCGGCTCCAGCCCCATGATGCCGACATGGCGCCGGCCCGATACCGTCTGCTTCTGGCTGGGGTTATGGCCCTGGACCTCGGCCGACGGACTTTCCACCTGCAAGAATTCCGCCGGCAGCGAGAACTTGCGACCGTTGTCGAACTCGATCTCCAGCCGTTTTTCCGACTTCTTCAAGCGGACCTCGACGGGCCAGTGCTGCGTGCCGAATGGGTCGGTGGCGAACGATTCGATG
>DASQKT010000515.1:0-4095 GCA_035630415.1 Skermanella sp. | reverse complement strand
AACGCGCGTCACCTGTTCGCCGCCAACCGCATCCCGACCTACGAGACGCCGAACAAGGCGGTGCGCGCCTTCATGCATCTGGTCCGGTACCGCAGGAACCAGGAACTGCTGATGGAAACGCCGGCCAGCACGCCGGAGTTGTTCAAGGTCGACGAGAGAGCCGCCCGCGCCGTGATCGACGCGGCGATAGCCGAAGGCCGCAACTGGCTCAGCGAGTTCGAGGCGAAGCAGGTGCTGGAAGCCTATGACATCCCGGTGGTCGAGACGCTCAAGGCCGGGACACCGGGTGGTGCCGCCGAAGCCGCCCGCCGTATCGGCAAGCCCGTGGCGCTCAAGATCCATTCGGCGGACATCATCCACAAGTCGGACATCGGCGGCGTCCAGCTCCATATCAAGACGCCGGAGGAAGTCCGCGCCAAGGCCGTCGCCATGCTGGACCGGGTCCGGTCGGTCAAGCCCGATGCCCGGATCGAGGGCTTTACGGTCCAGGCCATGGCCAGCAAGCCCGGCGCCCACGAGCTGATCGTCGGCATGGCCGACAACCCGCTGTTCGGCCCCGTGCTGCTGTTCGGCCAGGGCGGAACTTCGGTCGAGGTGGTGCAGGACAAGGCGCTGGGCCTGCCGCCGCTCAACACCAACCTCGCGCGCGAGATGATGAGCAGGACGAGGGTCTGGAAGCTGCTCAAGGGCTACCGTGACCGCCCGCCCGCCGCCATCGACCAGATTGCGCTGACGCTGATCAAGATCAGCCAGATGATCACCGACATCGCGGAGATCATCGAACTGGACATCAACCCGCTGCTGGCGGACGACGCCGGCGTGCTGGCACTCGACGCCCGCATCAAGGTCGCGGTGCCGACGATCCAGCCCGGCACGCGCCGGCTCGCCATCCGGCCCTATCCGAAGAAGCTGGAAGAGCGGGTCAAGCTGAACGACGGCCGTGAATACCTGCTGCGCCCGGTCCGCCCCGAAGACGAGCCGATCGTCCACCGGATGTTCGAGCACATGACGCCGGAAGACATCCGCCTGCGCTTCTTCGCGCCGATGAAGCGGCTGTCCCACCAGATGGCGGCACGCCTGACCCAGATCGACTACGACCGCGAGATGGCCCTGGTCGCCGTGGCCCCCAACGAAGACGGCAGCGACGAGCTTTACGGCATCGTCCGCATCGCAGCCGACCCCGACAACCAGAAGGCCGAATACGCCGTGATGGTCCGCAGCGACATGAAGGGCAAAGGCTTGGGCTATGTGCTGATGACCAGGATCATCAACTACGCCCGCTCGCGCGGCATCGGCGAGGTCTTCGGCGAGGTCCTGCGCGAGAACACCACCATGCTGGGGATGTGCCACGAGCTGGGCTTCACGCGGAAGGAAAATCGCGACGAACCGGGCGTGGTCGAGGTGACTATCAAGATGTAGTAGCGGGGCAAGCTTCCCGGTCTGGTAAACGCGGCGTTCGGGCGCAGGTTCGTCTGCTTGCATGTCATGCGGGCGTATCGCACTCAACGGCCATGACCCAGACCGGCTCGCTCCACGATCACCTCATCAAGCTCCTGCTGGGAAGGCCCGCCACGGCGGCGACCTTCCTGCGGGAACGGCTGCCACCTGATATCGTGGCGCTGATGGCCCCCGAACCGCCGGAACTGATGCCCGGCTCGTTCATCGACAGCGGACGGCGCAGCCATCATACCGATCTGCTCTTCCGGCTGGCGCTGACCGGCGGACGCAGCGCCTTCGTCCCGGTGCTGATCGAACATGTAAGCCGGCGGCGCTCCCATCCTGTCGTGCTGCCGAAGCTGATGCGCTACATGGCCTTGATGGGTGAAAAGCACCTGGAGGACGGCCACGGATTGCCGCTGCCTCCGGTCATCCCTCTGGTGATCTACCAAGGCGCCAAACCCTGGAACGAGGCGCCGAACTACGCCGGTCTTTACGACGTCGATGCCCCTTTGGCACCCTTCGTTCCGGATTTCGCCTATCTGATGTTCGATCTGGGCGCTACTCCCGACGAGGACCTGTCCGCTCAGGCCTTCCTGCGCTTCGGCTTCGCCGTACTCAAATTCGCACGCGGTGCTCCGGACTTCGCCGGAAGGCTGCTCGCCCTCGCTACGGAAGATGTCTACCGGGATGACCGGGTGCTCGCCTTGCTCCGCTACATCGCTGAAGTATATGCTGAAGTGGACCGGACGACGATGGATGCCCTGATCGCCCCGCTCGCCAACGAGGAGCACCTACAGATGACTACGCTGCTGCAAAGACTGTTCGCTGAAGGCAAGGCCGAGGGGCTGGCTGAGGGCAGAGTCGAAGCCTTCCGGGAAGGCGAAGCGAATGGGCTGAGGAAGGGCAAAGCCGATTCGCTGCGTATCGTCCTTGAACAGAAATTCGGACCGCCGCCGCAGGAGATGCTGGAGAAGATCGAGGATGCCGATCTCCCCACCCTCGAAGGCTGGATGCGGCGGGGCGTCTTGGCCGCCAGCCTGGATGAAGTGACCGACCCGAACCGGGCATGACCTGAAGCCCGTCCGCCGGGACCGGTTTCAGACGAAACGCCCAACGATCCCGGCCACCTGCCCCCGGTAGCTGCCGCCGAACAGGCGGACATGGACCAGCAGTGGGTATAGATTGTAAATGTCCCGCCGCACTTCGAAGAAACCGGGCCGGATCGGGCGCAGCTCGCCATAGCGGCGGAAGAACGGCTCGCCGAAGGTCCCGAACAGGGTGGAGAAAGCCAGTTCGATTTCCGGGTCGGCGTGGTAGACGGCGGGATCGATGAACCCGGCGATCCTGCCTCGATTGGCCAAAACATTGCCGCCCCACAAGTCGCCGTGGATCAGGCTGGGAGGTGCCGGTTCCCCGATCAGGTCGGGCAGCAGTTCCGCCAGCCGCTCGATACTCCCCATCAGGCCGCCGTCGATCCGCTTCTCCTCCAGCGCCAGCCTTGCCATATGCATCAGGCGATGGTCGCGGAAGAACCCGATCCAGTCCGGCGACTCCGGATTCGGCTGGTGCAGCGGGCCGATCAGGGTGTCGAAGGCGAACCCATAGTGCTCGGCCGCGATGTCATGCAGGCCGGCGACCAGTTCGGCGGCGTGCTCCTGGGCCGGGGCGGTCAGGCCGCCGTCTCCCTCGATCCACGACATGACCAGCAGCGAATCGTCGGCATGGAACAGTTCCGGCACCGGCAGACGTGAGTGGGTGGCCAGATGGCGCAGCATCGCGCCTTCCAGCGTCAGCCCTGTGCCGCGCTTCGCCACCACCTTGCTGCCATCGGCAAGGTCGATCAGCCAAAGCTCCGTCGTGTTGCCGTCGGCGAAGCGCCGGGCGGAAACGACTTGTCCGACATGCTCAGGAATCGCCGGAGGCACGGATCTGTCCAGGGCGGGAATGGCGCAGGCTGTTCAGCAGCCCTTCGGAAGCGGCCTCGACCAGATCGAGGACTTCGGTGAAATGGGTGCCTTCGCCGTAATAGGGATCGGGAACCTCCCGCTTCGGGGCCTCCGGCGCATAGTCCATGAACAGCTTGACCCGATCGCGCCGGTCCTTGGGCGCCATCCGGACAAGCTGGTCGAAGTGCCCGCGATCCATCGCCAGGATCAGGTCGAATTCCTCGAAGTCGGCCTTCCGGACCTTACGCGCCCTCAAATCGGCGATATCGACTCCGCGCGACCTCGCCGCCCGGACGGAGCGCCCGTCGGGCGGTTCGCCGACATGGTAGTCGTGGGTGCCGGCGCTGTCGGTCGATATCCGCCCCTCCAGCCCGGCGTCCCGAACGACCTGACGGAACACGCCTTCGGCAGTGGGTGACCGGCAGATGTTTCCGGTGCAGACGAACAGAATCTTGACCATGCTTACTCCCCGCCCGCTGAAATGCGGTAATGGCGCGTCACCATCTGATAATCCTTGCGCGGTCCGCTGACCGCCCACTCCACGACCCATTCGTCCGGCCCCAACACCCGGAATGTGCCCTGGTAAATGTCGGCGCCGCAATGGTGGACCGCTTCGGCGGTTCCGCCGGTCAGATCCAGATCGTGGAATGGCGTGCCGTCATGGCGAGAGACTTCCGCCCGTCTGGGTCCATCGGGAAACCTGTAATGA
>DASQKT010000514.1:0-7710 GCA_035630415.1 Skermanella sp. | reverse complement strand
TCGTTCTTCTTAAGACTCACCGCCCCGAACGCTTAAAGCGGCTAGAAGCCGCTTCTACGTTTTTCCCCCAGCCTCGCTGTCGCTCGATCTGCGAAGATGATAGCCTTGTAAGGATCGGTCGTTCCTCCCGCTCCGCGCGCGGGGGATTTATTAAATTCTTCGAAAAATCGGCACAAGTGTTGACAGTCGGGCGTATTCTTATCAGAGTCCGTCCGCCGTTGCACCCCGCGAGGCGGCCGAGCCGTGGAGCTGGTAACTCCTCAGCCCGGCCTGACCACTGATGCAACCGATACAAGGATGCAACATCAATGGCTAACCGAGTGATTAGCACAAAGAGAGCAAGTCCGCGTCCTTCATTGTTGCCCCCTGCCGCGGTGATTTCGATCACCCCGGCGGGGGGCGACGCCCGAAAAAGCGGGTGATTCCAGCGCTGTAGCTGGTTTCGCAATTTCAGAACCGTGTGAATTGGAAAGTGGCGTCTTCGGAAGAAGGGGCCGCAGAGGGAGAGTTATGTCCGGACCGAGACGATTTGTAGCGCGCTTCGACGTCGAAGAGAACGAAGGTCAGGTATTCGACGCGGAAGGCGTTCGCCAGGGTGACGGCGATGCCATATGTCTTGCGGACATGTTCGGTGAGTTGGTGGACGAGATGGGGCGGCGGGGGTTCGACGTGACGTCGGCCAGCTTCTCCATCGACGGCAAGAAAGCGTAAGGCCCGCCGCTCGAAACCCACCGTTCAAGGAAGACCGGGACGGAGATTACTCCGTCCCGAGGCATCGTCAGATTTACATCTTGGCCTTGGTGTCCTGCAAGGTGAGCTGAATGTACTTGCGGGTGACCGGCTCGATCATGTCGGCAACGCTCTGTGCCATCGCCTGCTCTTCGCGGAGCGACTGCTGGAGGCCGGTGGTGTTGGTGAAGCTGGCGGCTTCGGCCATGATCAGCAGCGACTTATAGGCCGCGATCTCGTAGTTCTCGAAACCATGGTTCGCCAGCATGTTCTTGATGATCTCGTCATCCGCCGGGGCATGGGCGATGGCCGCCATGTTGCCCATGAAGCCCATCGCGGCTTCCTTGATCGTGGACGGGCTTTCGGCAAGCTGGTTCAGGATCTCATCGATCCGCTGACGCTGGCCCTCGGTTTCCTGGATATGCTTGCGCAGCGCCTGCTCGACTTCCGGATAGTTTTCCAGGCGCTCGACCTGACGGTTCATGATCTGCAACGCCTGCATCTCCAAAGCATGCGCGTTGCGCAGGCCGGTGACGAAGAGATCGCGTGTTGCGTCTGAAGAAACGGTCATGGTGGATGACTCCTGTTTGGGTTTCTGGTGCGACAACCGAAAAATTCCGAAGTGGTTCCCGGCTCGTGCAACTAGTTGGCTGCCGCGCCGGAAACATAAGGAACCCGCATCGGGATGGCCGGTTTACCGGACCGGAACGTCAATTCGAGGAGGAGGCTCGGTCATGATCCTTGACATTATTCTATCGGACCACAAGGCGGGCCGGGACTTGTTCGCCCTGGCCGGCAACTCGGTGTTCGAGGGTTATGCCGAGCGCGCCGACCTGTTCGAGCGCTTCGACAGGCTGTGGACCGCCCATGCCGACATGATGGACGAGGCCGTCTTTCCGGTCCTGGCGGAGGTCACGCACCGGGCGGAGCCGCTGGAGCAGATGCGTCAGGGGCAGGACGAACTGCGCCGGATGATCGCCGGTCTGGCGGCGCGAGCGGCGGACAAGTCGAACGAGAACGACCATTGGTTCGCCGACTTCCACCGGCTGAAGCCGCTGTTCGAGCGGCAGGTTGACCGCGAGGACACGCTGGTCGCTTCGATGATCCAGCAGGATTTGAAGCCGGAGCAGATCGCCCGGATGACCGTTACGGCGGAGGGGATGAGGGAAAGGCGGGGGACATAAGCGTGAAGCGGCCCCCGCTGCCGGAGTGCCGCTTCGCGTTGTGCCAGCCGGTCAGCCGGCGGCTTGCCGGGGCCGTGCGATGTCGTTGATGCCGTCGAGGTCGGGCGCTTGGCCGTAGCTCATGCGGCGCATCTGTTCGAGCACGCGGGCCATTTCGTCGTCGGGCAGGATCGGCGGTTCGCCGAGCGTGAGGGCGTGGACGTACATGCGCGACAGGGTTTCGACCTCGTTCGCCAGCCAGAGGGCGCTTTCCAGCGTCTTGCCGAGCGAGATCTGGCCGTGCTGGCCGAGCAGGCAGGCGAAGCGGTCTTCCAGGGCTTCCAGCGCATAATCCGATAGCTGCTGAGTGCCGAAGGTCGCGTATTTGGCACAACGGATCGTCGTGCCGCCGGCCACTCCGGTCATGTAGTGGAAGCTGGGGATAGTCTTGTGGTGGCAGGCTAGCGTCGTCGCAAAGATCGAGTGGCAGTGCAGGACGACGTCGATATCCGTGCGCTGGCGCAGGATGTCGCGGTGAAAACGCCATTCCGACGACGGGCGGCGGCCCGTATAGGTGCCGTCGAACGACATCTCCACCAAATCTTCAGGCTGCATGCGGTCATAGGGCAGGGACGAGGGCGTGATCAGGAAGCCGTCTCTCGTGCGGACGGACAGGTTGCCGGCGGTCCCCTGGTTGATGCCGGTCGCGTTCATCTGGCGGCAGGTCTCCACCATCTCGCGGCGGAGGTCTTGGTTGGTCGTTTCCATTGTTCCCTGGTCTCCAGTTATTGCGTCTTGGTCTGTTGGGCGAGATCGAGCCAGCGGCTCCGGTAGGCTGTAAGGCCGGTGAGGTTCAGCGCCGGCGGGGTCTCCAGCGGGATCGGGACGGGAGCGGTCCGCGTCAGTTGAGTGGCGAGCAGGGCGGACCCTGCCGCCGTGCCCTGGCTGTTGAGGTTGAACAGGGTCGGGCTGCCGGGGCGGAAGGCTGCCACCAGCGCCGCGTAGAGCGGGTCGCGGACGAAGCTGCCGTCCAGGATTACCAGCTTTTCGCTGCGCAAAGCGTCCAGGCAGACCGACGTCAGCAGGGCGGTGTAGAGGACGGCGAGGGATCGGCGTTCTTCCGGCGTTTCAGGGGGCGGGCCGGTGATCCGGCCCTGGGTCCTGCTGCCGGGGAACAAGCCGTCCTCGTTGCCGAAGGAGGGCAGGGCCATCGTGCCTTGCTCGATCAGGCGGGTGATAAGGGCGGGGTCAGCGGGGGCCTCGCTGGGGGACTCTCCCGCGACCTTGGAGAACTCGCGGCCTCCCATGGTCAGCGCGCCGGCCAGAGGGTTGCCGTAGACATCGGCGTTGCAGGTCATGCCGCGCGCTTCGGACAGGGCTGCGGGGTCGAAGCTGTCGCTGAGGCCGACGATCCAGGTTCCTGTCGATACGACGGTCATGTCGGCGAGACCGGCGGCCTGATAGCGGTAGAAATTGACGCTGCTGTCATGGACGCCGCAGAGCACTTGCAGGGTCGGGGGCAGGGCATGGCGGCTGGCAAGCTCGGGTCGGATCGGGCCGAGCGACTTCCAGGCCGGGGCGAAGGGTGGGATCAGGCGTTGCCAGTCCCTGGCCGCGATAATGGCTGCCGGGCGGCGGTCGGGGGCGTTCCAGATATGCGACTGCGCGCCGAGGATCGTGACTTCGGACGCGGCGACGCCGCTCAGCCGCCATGCCCAGTATTGCGGCAGGCCAAGCACGTGGCGGGTTTTGGCGAAGGCTGCCGAGTGTTCCTGCTCGATCCACAGCATCTGGCGGGCGATGTGGGTAGCGCCCAGCATGATCGGGCTGCCGCGCTCGAGGTACGGACCGGCGGCTTCGGCATAGGCGTGCTCGACCGAAGCGGGGAGCGGCTGTTCGTAGTCGATCATCGGAACGACGGGGCCGTCATCGTCCACCAGCACGCAGCCAGACCCATGGCCGCAGGCGACGAAGGTGGTCAGGGGGTGGCGGCTTGCCAGGGGGGCGAGATTGGTCAGCAGCCAGTCTTCCAGACCGGCCAGATCGTGGTAGCGGTAGGGCGGGCCATCGAGCGACGGGTTGGGGGTGGAAAGGGTTTCCAGTACCTCCCCCTGTGCCGTGACGACGTTGAGTTTTACGTTGGTCTTGCCGATGTCGAAGACGGCAACTAGAGGCGTGTTGTTCTTGTCGTTCACGCTCTGAATTCCTCCCTCAGTGCCCGGTACAGTCGCCGGAAGCGAACCGAGTTTTCCCGGTAGGCTTCGTAAAGGCGCTGGTCGGGTTCCGTTACGTCCAGGGTTGGCGGTTTGGTACAGACGGCGTCGATGGGTTCTCCTGTTGCGGCGATGCGGGCGAGGCGGGCGGCGCCGAAGGCCGGGCCGCTTTCGCTGCCGGTATAGCGCGTTATAGGAATGCCCAGCGTGCTGGCGATGATCCGGGTCCAGAACAGGCTGCGGGCTCCGCCGCCGATGATGGCGGCGTGGGTAACCGGCGTTCCGGCTGCGGTCAGGCAGTCATGGGCTTCGAGCAGGGAATATGCGACGCCCTCCAGCACCGATTGCATGACGGCGGTGGGGACGGTTTCCGGCGTCAGTCCGAACAGGACTCCGCGCGCATGCGGGTCGTTGTGGGGGGTGCGCTCTCCGGCCAGATAGGGCAGGAACAGCAGGCGTTGCGGGGCGGTGAAGGCCGCTTCGGTGCGGGTGAGGAGGTCCGGAATATCCGGCTGACCGGTCAGGCGGGCCGCCCATTCGACCACGCTGGCGCCGTTCAGCAGCGCCGCCATCTGGAACCATGTCCGGGGGAGGGTATGGGCGAAGCTGTGGATCAGCGTTTCGGGATAGGGCCGGTAGCTATCGGTCGTGACGAAGATCTGCGCCGAGGTGCCGAGCGAGATGAAGGCGTCGCCTCCGTTGATCGCGCCGATCCCGACGGCGCCAGCGGCGACGTCTCCGGCTCCTCCCGCTACGATGGTGCCGGGGGGCAGGCCCCATTCGGCGGCGATGGCGGGAAGCAGGCGGGACGCCGGGGCGGTGCCGTCCTCGATCCGGGGCATCTGGGCGTGGGTGAGGCCGCAGGCGGTCAGCAGTTCGGACGACCAGTCGCGGCTTGCTTCGTCGAGCAGCAGCGTGCCGGCGGCGTCGGTCGGGTCGGTGACATGGTCGCCGGTCAGCTTCAGGCGGACATAGTCCTTGGGCAGCAGGATATGGGCGGTTTGGGTGAAGAGCGCCGGTTCGTGATGGGCCAGCCAGAGCAGCTTCGGGGCCGTCAATCCCGGCATGGCGATGACGCCGGCGATGTGGCCGAGGTTGGGGATCGCGGCCTGGAGCGCTTCGCACTCGGCGGCGGCGCGACCGTCGTTCCACAGAATCGCGGGACGCAGCGGGCGGTCGGCGGCATCGAGCAGGACGGCGCCGTGCATCTGTCCCGACAGGCCGATGGCTACCGTGCGGGCGAAAGCTTCTGGGGCGCTCTGGCGCAGCGTAGCGACAGCTTGAGTGGTCGCGGTCCACCACTGGTCGGGGTGCTGTTCCGACCACAGCGGATGCGGGCGGCTGGTGGTCAGCGGCACGGTGGCGGATGCCAGAAGCTTCTGAGTTTCGTCCACCAGGACGGCCTTGACGGCTGAGGTGCCGATGTCGATGCCGAGATAGGTGCTGCTCATGCCGGGACCTTGACGTGCGATGGGCCTAGTTTCGGTGGGACCTTGGTCAGAGGGTGATCACCGGCGCGGTAGTTCTCGATATAGCTGAAACCCTGTTCGATCATGGCTTCGACATTCTGGCGCAGCATGGTGACGGGGAAGGGCAGGAAGGCCGCGAAGGGGTCCCAGTCGAAGCAGCCGATGAAGCGGCCCTCGAAGGCTTGCGCCGGGAGCGTGCGGAAGAACTGAATCGCCCCCTCGAACGCCGTAATCGAGTTGATGAAGAGGCCGGCGGGCAGGCCGCCGAGCTTATCGTGCAGGTGTTCGATGGACTCGCGGGCGGTCGGCGGCCAGTAGCCGCAGCGGTGGATATGGGATTCCGGCAGGGAAATGCCTCGGGCAGCCAGCGCCTGTTTGAAGCCGACGATGCGTTCCTCCGTCGCGTATTCTCCGGCGACGCCGCCCAGGAAATGGAAGGCCGGCTCCGGGGCCGCGATCCTGTCGAGCAGGATATCGGTCAGCATGCGGGCGCCGCCTTGGTTGTCGGTGACGACCGACGGAGCATTTGCGCCGGGCAGGTCGATGTTGACGCAGGGGATGTTGGCGGCGCTGCACAACTCGTTGAGCGGATCGGGGTTGGCGACGCCGACGATGAACAGGAATTCGACCTGATGGGACAGCAGCCGCTCGACCACTTCGCGTTCGGTTTCCGGTTTGCGCTGGGTGCTGACGACCATCGGGCAGAAGCCCCTGGCGCGGGCTCCGGCCTCGAAGGTTTCCGACAGACCGGCGAAGAAACGGTTGCGGTAGTGCGGCATGATCATGCCGGCCAGACCGGAGCGGGCGAGGCGCAATCCCCGCGCCTTCATGTTGACGTTGTAGCCGATGGTCCGGGCGGCATCCAGGATGCGGGTCGCGGTGGCTTCGCTGATCCGGTAGCGCTGCCATGTGCCGTTCAGCACCATGCTGACGGTCGCCGGCGACGTGCCCGTCGAGGTCGCGATGTCGTAGATGGTGGACCTGCGCTGTCCCTTGGCCGTCGCCATCTTTTTCGTGGCTCCTCCCCATATCGGCTAGTGGCCGGAATTAGATGATAGAGCATCTTGACCGGTTTGCTAAATGGATTTAGCGTTGCCGTCACAAAGTTAAGAAATACCCGGCTATGGGCTGGGAAACAAAAATGGAGGAGGAAACATGACCAGCAGGCTCAGCCGGATTCTGCTCGCCGGCGTCTTCGCGCTCGGCGTCGCTTCGACGGTTACGGTCGCCGATGCGGCGGAACGCATGGGCGTGGTCGTCAAGATCGGCGGCATTCCCTGGTTCAACGCGATGGAAGCCGGCATCAAGCAGCGCGGCAAGGAACTGGGCGTCGATGCCTTCATGGTCGGCCCGACCAGCGCCGATCCCGCCCTTCAGGTGCGCGCGGTCGAGGACCTGATCGCCCAGGGCGTCAATGTCATCGGTGTGGTGCCGAACGACGCCGAGGTGCTGGAGCCGGTGCTTCAACGCGCTCGCGATGCCGGGATCAAGGTGATCACGCATGAATCGCCCAAGCAGAAGAACGCCGACTGGAACTTCGAGCTGGCCTCGGTCAACGGTTTCGGCGACGCTTATGGCAAGATGCTGGCCGACAAGCTGGGCGGCAAGGGCAAGTACGCGGTGTTCGTCGGCTCGCTGACGGTGCCGCTGCACAACGCCTGGGCGGATGCCGCCATCGCCTATATCAAGAAGAACCACCCGGATATGGAACTGGTCGGCGACCGCTACGGCGTTGCCGAGAACGTCGATGAATCGCGGAAGACCGCGCTGGACCTGATGCGGGCGCACCCGGACCTGAAGGGCTTCCTGGCGTTCGGCAGCCAAGGGCCGATCGGTGCGGCCCGCGCGGTCAGCGAACGGCGCAAGGGCGGCGAAATCGCGGTGCTCGGCCCGTTCTCTCCTGGGCAGGGCAAGCGGCTGGTCCACGACGACGTCCTGACCGGCGGCTTCATGTGGAACCCGATGGAAGCCGGCAAGGTCTTCGTGACGCTTGGCGACATGCTCGCCAAGGGGCAGGAGATCAAGGACGGGATGGATATCCCTGGGCTGGGCGTGGTCCATCCGGATTTCGCGGAGCGCAATATCATCGTCGATCAGTTGGTTGAGCTGAATAAGAACACGATCGATGAGCTGGCC
>DASQKT010000513.1:0-13044 GCA_035630415.1 Skermanella sp. | reverse complement strand
CTTGGGCGCGCTATCGGATACATGACGATACTCCCGCGCGAGCGCGTCGAAGAAGGCTGCCTCATCCGAATACCCGAGATGAAGCGCGAAATCTACAAGCGAAACGGGTATTCCCATTTCGAGACGCTCTTCGAAGTACCAGATGGCGAGCCGTGACCGTTCGTACTCGCTGATCGGGTGTGCCGGAGCGGGCTGCTGCAACAGAGCCGTGCCGTGCTCCGCCAGCGCCGGGAAATCGCCGGACAGCCTCAGCAGATCGGCGACCGGCTGCCCGAGTGCCGGCGACAGATGGCCTTCGAGCTGTGCCAGCTTGGCCTGATCGGCCAGCAGACGGGAAAGCGACCGTTCGTCCAGCCGGTTGGCCGCCGCCCAGGCGACAAGGTCGGCCTGACGCGGCAGGCGGGCGGCGTGGCGCAGGTCTTCCAGTTGGGCGCGGATGGCGACGCGGTCGGGCACCAGCCCCCGCCGCGCCGCTTCGGCAAGAGCGCACAGGCGCTGCGCCGCTTGGCCCGAGAGCGACAGGTATTTCCCCGGATCGAGACGCAGGGCGGCAAGCGCCGCCGCTTCCGGGCTATCGCTCAGGCTTTCCGGAGGTTCGGCATCGGCGGCGGCGCGGAAGCGTTCCCAGACAAGTGTCGGCTCGAACCGGAAGTCGGGACGGAACGGTGCCGTTGGCGGTTCGCGTAGGCTTTCCAGCAGCGCCAGCGCGTCGAGGCGCTTCCGTGCGACCCGGTTGCCGGGGAGCCAGTCGGCGAACGCTTCAAGTTGCCCGTCCGCCCGATCAAGCAAGGCATCCCAGGAACGCTCGGCATAGAACATCGCCCTGGCGCGGCCAATCAGGACCGACCCATCGGCGGGCCGGAGGACTCCGGCGGCAACAGCGGCATCGACGGTGGCGCGGATATCGACCAGCGCCTCGGACACGGGCATGAAGCCGAGTTCCGCCGGCGCGTGGACCACCGCGACCTCGTCGTCGGCATCCAGCACGCCGTCGCGAAAGGCTTCGAAGATGCGCCCGACCCCGCGCATTCCGAAGACATGGAGTTCGGCGGCGCGCAGGGCGCCCATGCTGGCAGCGCCCACAACATGGACGCCCTGGTCCAGCGCCCACAGGATTTCCTTGTGCCAGACGGACGGCACCTGATGGAAATAGCCGTCGACGATGCCGATGACGGCGGGCCGGCGGTCGCGGACCAGCCGGTAGACATCGCCCTGGCGGACAGGCGGCAGGTACAAGGCGTCGAGCACCGCTTCGGCCTGCGCGCGGGGCAGAGACGGCCCCAGGAAGACCGCGACGCCGCTCATCGGTCCGGCTCCATGATCGCGCGGGCGCGGCGGCCGGGCACGAAATCGCCCTCCGTTCCCCGGAACGCACCCTCCAGACCGGGAACGACGACCCGCGCTACCGGCAGGCCGAGGTCGGGCCGGGTCAGATCGGCGTAAAGTATCGGGCCGATGCCGGCAGCCGCGACCCGTTCCACCGTCCAGGCCAGATCGCCCCGCACGGTCGGCCCGGCGTTCGAGACCAACGTGCGGAAGTCACGCGGTGCTTCGTGCCTGCCTGCGCCGTCCAGCCACTCCCGCGCCGATTGCCGGCGGGAAGAGCGGGAATCCTGCTTCCAGGCGTCGGGGTCGAAGTCGTCGCGCGAGCCGGCGATGAAGGTGGTGCGGGCCTGCGCCGCCTCGGTCAGCGCCCGCAGCAGTGCTACTTCGGGATCGGGATGGCAACCGCTGCCGAGTTCCGCGTCGAACAGGTCGCCGTCGCCCAGCCCGGCCTCCCGTCCCGCGATGACGCACTGGAAGACTGGCACGCCGATGTCGCTGGTGACGTCCCAGATCCCGACATCCATCCCGGCGCGGTCGAACCGCTCCATGACCGACGCGACCGCCTCTCCCGTCAGGCTGGCGGGGTCGATCCGGGTAGCGGCCAGCGCCGGCCCGCCTTTCAGCCGCCACAGCGACAGGGCGTCGCGCTCGATGACTTCATACAGGCCGTGGGCTATCGCTTCGGTCAGGCTGTTGCCCGATGCCAGCCCGTTGGTCGTCGCGGCGAAGCAGCCGCTGCCGGCGGGCGGCGGGTCCGTGAAATCGGCGCCGACCAGTTCCAGCGGCAGCCAGACCGGATTGCCGGTAGCCAACTCGCGGCCTTCGACCCATAGGATCGGGCGGTCGGGATGGTAACCGCCGTGCTTCGACAGCGGCAAACCGTCGATTTCCACCACTGCTGCCTGAGCTGCCAGATCGCGCCGGCTCAGGTATCGCATCGGCAGCGCCACGGACTCCGCATGCCATGTTTCGGCAGATTCCATGAAGGCCGAGGCCTTGGCCGCCGCATGAGTCAGCCCCTTGCCCTGGCTGACCGCGAGCGAGCGGGAATTGGGCCGGCAGGCCATCCAGACCGGCAACCCCAATCTGTCCAGCCCCGTCACGTCCGACAGGCGGGTGATGCCCATACGGGGCGCCAGCGGCAGGAACCGCTCCAGCGTCGCTTCCGGCGCCACCGTCCGGTGCGTGCCCGCCAGCCACGCCTTCGGCGCTTCGTCGAGCGCCGCGAGACCCGGCTTCACGACTGCATGCTCACGACCGCCAGCTTACGTTCAGGCGCTCGGACAGCCGGGACATCAGCGTCCGTGACTCCACAAGGTCGCGCGTGGCGGCATCGGCGGAGAACCGGCCGAGCGTCGGGCGCAGCAGGGTAAACGCCTCGTCGGCCCGTCCCTGACGCTCCCACAGGCGGGCAAGGCTGGTGACGGCGCGCAGTTCCAGCGACGTGGCGCCTTGCCGGGCGGCTTCGACCAGGGCACTCCGGAAGGCCGTCTCGACCACGGCATCGTCGTTGACGCCCGACAGCCGCATCATCTCGCCGATCTGACGCTCGATCTCCGGCGCCCAGATCCGCAGGCCGATCCGCCCGAACTCGGCGCGGGCCTGGGTCAGCTCGACCAGCGCCTGCTCCGGCTTGCCAGCCAGCGCCAGTACTTCCGCCAGCATGCAGTGATAGACCGGAAAGTCCTCGCTGGTGCCGATCGCCTTCTGCCGGGCAAGGCCCGCCTGCAACTCTTCCAGCCCACGCTGAACGTCGCCCTGCTGGGCGAGAGCCCAGCCCCGGAACAGCAGCCCCTTGGCGCGGTGGTCGGGAAAGTTCTGCTCTTCCGCCAATGCTACCATGTCGGCCGCCCGGTCCATGATCTTGGCGGTATCGCGCCGGTAGAACTGGTGCATCAGCGCGATGTCCAGCGCGTGGGCGCGGCTTCCGGTATGGCCAAGGCCGGCGGCCCAGCCGAGCGAGATCCCTTCCTCGCCCAGCGCCCGGTTCGGATCGCCGCCCAGCCACAGGACCAGCGCCCGCTCGCCATGGCCGCAGACCTTGGCGTCGTGGTTGCCGTAGAGCGAGGCATGGTGGCGGTATTCGCCGGCGTCGTAGATCTCAAGCCCGCAGTCGATGTGGCGGTGGCATTCCGCCAGATCGCCTTGGTTGAAGTGGCTAGCCCATTGGCAATGGTGCGCCTGAAGCAGCAGGCCGTCGTCGTTCCGGGTGCGCGCGTGGGTCAGCAGCGAATCCGCGCGCTCTCGCATCACCGTGAAGTCGCGCGACACCCGCCACCAGCCCCAGGAAATCTGGAAGTTGGCGCTGGTCTCCGGGAACTGGCGGGATACCTCGTAGGCGCGGGCGTAAAGCCGCTCGACCTCGGTCGAGCCCGGACCGCGCAGGAAGATCAGGACCGGCCCGAGCAGGGCCATGATCTCCATCCGGAGTTCCTCGGTCTGCCCACCCTGGGGTCCACCCTGGGGCAGCGTGTCGGCCAGCGTGAGCGCCTGGGACAGGTGCCGTTCCGCTTCCTGCATCGCGGAGCGGTCCAGGCCGCGCCGTCCCGCCTTGATCCACCAGCCGATCGCCCGGTCGGTCTGCCCGGCCTCGGTCAGGTGATGCGCCAGCAGGTCCGGGGTAAGGTCGGCGATCTCGGGCGTCATCTCCATCAGCCGGGAGGCGACGCAGGCATGGAGTGAGCGGCGCTGGTCACGCAGCAGGCTCCGGTAGGCGGCATCCTGGACCAGGGCATGCTTGAAGCAGTAGACCTCCTGACCCTCCCGATGGATCAGGTCGGCGCGGATCAGGACGGACAGCGCGTCCTCCAGCTCCTCCGTCGTGAAGTCCGAAACGGCGCTCAGCAGGGTCCGGTCGAACGAACGGCCGATCACGGCGCCGGTCTGCGCCAGCTCCTTCGCGGGACCCGCCCGATCCAGCCGCGCCATCAGCGAGTCCTGGAGCGACAGCGGGATCGGCATCTGGTCCAGCCGTCCCGTGGTTCCCTGTGCCCGCTCCTCCATCAGGGTGCGGGTCAGTTCCTCGACGAACAGGGGGATGCCGTCGGTCCGCTCGATGATCATCGCCTCGATCCGCGGGTCCAGCGGCTCGCCGCCGGTCAGGCTGCGCAGGATCGCGATGCTGCCGTCGCTCGGCAGGCGCGGCAGCTCGAGCGGATGAACGTCGGGACTGCCGATCCAGTCCTGCGGGAAGGGGTCGCGCGACGTCATGATCATCATGATCGGCCGGTTGCGCACGGTGCCGATCAGCCGGTCCAGCAATTCCAGCGTCGTCGGGTCGAGCCAGTGGACGTCCTCCACCACGACGATCAGCGTCTTGGTCTCCGCCGTCAGGCAAAGCTGTTGGACCAGCGTTTGAAGCGTCAGCTCCTTCAACTGACGCGGCGTGCCCAGGGCCGGACCTTCGCCCGCTATCGACAGCAGGGGCGCCAGGATGCGGCGGGCCGTCTCTCGGTCGCGCTCGTCACCCGCCAGGACGGAGGACAGCTTGGCAAGACGCTCCGGTCCGGAATCCAGCCGGTCGATCCCGGCGAACCGTTCGATCAGCGAGATGACCGGGAACAGCGGGTTGCTGCTGTTGAACTGGGAGGCATGCACGCCCAGCCGGCAGAAGACCCGCCGGTCGATGCCGGCCAGGAAGTCTTCGATCAGCCGGGACTTGCCGATACCGGGCTCGCCCTGGATCAGCACCACGGCCCCGGTGACGTCGCGCGTCTGACGCCAGAGGGTGCGCAGCTGCGCCAGTTCCGCCTCGCGACCGGCCAGCGGAACCAGCATCGCGGGATCGGCGGCATCTCCCACCGGCCGTTCGCCCAGCACTTCCCAGGCCTGCACCGGTAGGGAAAATCCACGCAGGCTGTGCGTACCGGTATCGCGGAACTGGAACCGGCCGGCGGTCAGCCTCCAGGTATTCTCCGCCACCACGATGCCGTTGACCGGGGCAAGGTTCTGGAGCCGGGCCGCCAGGTTGGGCGTCACGCCGGCGACCGGCTGCTCCATGGCGGTGCCGGAGCCGAACAGGTCGCCGATCACGACATGGCCGGTCGCGATGCCGATCCGGACCTTCAGGCTGTCGCCGTCCGGCAGCTTCAGCGTGTCCATCACCCGCACGATCTCCAGTGCCGCGCGGAGCGCGCTTTCGGCATCCCATTCCGACGCGGAGGGATAGCCGAACCACGCGACGATGCCGTCACCCAGGAACTTGGCGATGTACCCGCCGAACCGCTCGATATGGGCGCCGGACAGGTTCTGATAGCGCTGCATCAGCTCCAGCACATCCTCGGCGTCCATCAGCTCGGCGAGGCTGGAGGACCCGACGATGTCGCAGAACATGACGGTGAGATGGCGGCGCTCCGCCATCAGTTGCGGATTGGCCCCGGCACCCGCAGCCGGCGCCTCTTCCAGCCGCAGCGGCGGGGCCGCTTCCCGCCGGCCCAGGCGCAGTGCTGCGACGGCGCGGACGAAACGTTTGCGCTCGCCGACGGTCAGCCCGATTTCCCGCAGGTCGCTTTCGCTGAGATCGAAGACATCCGCCATTTCGATGTCCTGGCGGGCGAACGATTCGACATGGGACTCCAGCCCGGCGGACTTCAGCCACTCCTCAAGCGAACTCATGGACGGCTCCGGGAAACATCGGCATGCCGGCAGATCGCAATGATTTTACCAATGGGTTCGACCGGCACGGTCCATACTCTTGATCTTTAGATTCTATGCAAAAGAATAGCTGCCACGTCTGATTCAGTGCAAGCGATTGAATGACCAAAACCTTTGCAATCATTCTTACGGATCTTACATATTGAAACTTGTGGTAGATGAAGAAGGCCCTGATAAATACTGAAAGCATCCGGGTGAGACTGGCACCGAAATCTCTCATATCAAGCAAGGAATTGCCATGATGGTAAGATGAAAAGAGATAATCGGAAAGACGGCTGTCGCGGGTTAGCACAAGACATGGATATTTCCGCATACTCATGCTCCTCGAAATCTCCCAACGGCGCAGCAGCTTGATCGATTGGCTGATCGGGTCCAGAAATATACTGGTTTCATGAATATCAATGTAACGAAATCCACGCATCGGAGAACGGTTGCCCTGTGATTATTTGCAGATCCCGCTTGTGTTCTGAACTAGCTGTCGATTTATCCGGTAGCCTTCATTCAACCAAAGATAACATAAACCGATACGGATCGATCAGAGTTTTGTCCAGACGCCGCCCGGCAAATGCCTGGAACCGGCCCCGAAACGCCAGCGAATGCTTTTCCCCGCGCATTCATGGGGTATCATCCGGCCAGGGAGCGACTCCAAGGCCGTCTCCCGATATCGTTCGTGCTCAGTCAGCCGTCAGACATGGCCGGCTGCGCGCGAACTTACCGGCCATCGGGGAAGCAGGAGCCCCATTCCCGTGCATGATTACGTAAAGAAGATTCTGACCGCCCGCGTCTACGATGTCGCGATCGAAAGCCCGCTCGACCCGATGCCGCGCCTGTCGCAGCGGCTAGGATGCCCCGTCCATCTGAAGCGGGAGGATCTTCAGCCGGTATTCTCCTTCAAGCTGCGAGGCGCCTATAACAAAATGAGCAGCCTCGATCGCGGCCAGTTGGACAGGGGCGTCATCTGCGCATCCGCCGGCAACCATGCCCAGGGGGTGGCGCTTGCGGCGGCCAAGCTCGATGCAAGGTCGATGATCGTGATGCCCCGGACGACGCCAGCCATCAAGGTGCAGGCGGTGGAGCGGCTGGGCGGAGGCGTCGTGCTGCATGGCGACAGCTTCGACGAGGCCTACACCGAAGCCCGCCGGCTGGAGGCGGAGCACGGCCTGACCTTCATCCACCCCTACGACGACCCCGATGTGATCGCGGGGCAGGGGACGGTGGGGATGGAGGTCCTGCGCCAGCACCCCGACCCGATAGAGGCGATCTTCGTGCCGATCGGCGGCGGCGGGCTGGCGGCGGGGATCGCCGTTTACGTCAAGTTCCTGCGTCCCGACGTCAAGGTGATCGGCGTAGAGCCGGACGACGCCGCCAGCATGCACGCGGCGCTGGAAGCCCGCGAGCGCGTGATCCTGGATCAGGTCGGCCTGTTCGCCGACGGCGTGGCCGTGCGTCAGGCCGGGGCCGAGACCTTCCGCCTGTGCCGCGAGTTCCTGGACGAGATCATCACCGTCGATGCCGACGCCATCTGCGCTGCGGTCAAGGACATCTTCGACGATACCCGCGCGATCGCGGAACCGTCGGGCGCCGTCGGTCTGGCCGGGCTGAAGAAGTATGTCGAGCGTGAAGGGCCGCGCCCGCGAGCCCTGATCACCGTCAACAGCGGCGCCAACATGAACTTCGACCGCTTGCGCCACATCGCGGAGCGGGCGGAAATCGGCGAGCACCGCGAAGCCCTGCTGGCCGTCACGATCCCGGAAAAGCCGGGAAGCTACCGGCGCTTCATCCAGGTGCTGGGCCGCCGCTCGATCACGGAATTCAACTACCGCTACGCCGAGGGACCGGATGCCCACATTTTCGTCGGCGTCCAGCTCGCCGGCGGCGAGAAGGAGAAGTCGGAGATCATCGGACTGTTGCGGGATGCCGGCCTGACCGTCCATGACATGAGCGACAACGAGATGGCGAAGCTCCATGTCCGTTACATGGTCGGCGGACGGGTGAGCGGGCTGGCGGACGAGCTGATCTACCGCTTCCAGTTCCCCGAGCGGCCGGGCGCGCTGCTGAAGTTCCTGGACCGGCTGGCGACGGAGTGGAACATCAGCCTGTTCCACTACCGCAACCACGGCGCCGATTACGGCCGCGTGCTGGCCGGCATCCAGGTCCCGGAAACCGACCGGGCGGAGTTCCGTCGCCGGCTGGACGATCTAGATTATCCGTGGTGGGACGAGACCGGAAACCCGGCCTACCAGTGCTTCCTGAAGGGCGACCCGGCGTGAACCCCAAGCCCTGATCCATCGAAGCACTGATCCGCCGCCAGCGCCGGCTCAGTGCTTCGACGGCTCGAAAACGGCGTCCAGGCTGGGAGCATCGAGCACCGCGTCCGCCCACCGGTCGAGATCCTTGATCCCGGCGGCGTGGACCCGCTCGACGGCGGCATCGGGAACCGTGCCGAAGCGTTTGCGGAGCTGACGCAGCAGCGTCTCGGCCCGGCCACGGATTTCTCCGCGAATTTCGCCTTTACCGATACCCTCGATCACGCCCTTCTCGAAGATGTCGTTGAGGACAGGGTGATCCTTGATGTCGAAAGTGATATTGCCCACAGATTCCACCTCTTCCACAACAGCCGGAACGGCCCGGCGCAACTGAGCGAGAATGACCAGACGGGCGACTGCATCGCCCCGCGCTCCGGGATCGAGTTGCGCAATGCGCGCCAGGATGCGCCGGATGTTCTGGCGAGTATTGCCGTTCCGGCACAGGATAGCCAGTACGGCGTCGTCGGGCGACGGGCTGTCGAACAGGGGTTCCGGATCGATGTCCGATATGTGGATCAGTTCGAAGCTGAAGTTCAGGTTCGGATGATCGATGCTAGTCGCCATCCGGCTCCGCTTCTCGCCCAGATAAATCATTATCTGGGTCACGGGCACACCCTCGTACCTGTGCCCGAACTCGCTGTAGTAGTCGAGCATCCGCCACGCCGGCCGTTGGATTTCCTGGGCCTGGAACTCGAGGTGGAGCAGCCCCCTGTCGACAAGCTCGGCCAACAGATCGGGCCGGCGTTCTCTGACCACGGAGAAGTCGGTGTTCAGGATTCTGGCGACGGGAACCTTCGACAGCAGCCCGAGCAGCGCCGGCATGCCCCGCCACATCAGATCCTTGATCGCGGCGTCGAACTTGCCTGCCATGATTTCGCTCGGCCTTCCTGGATACATACATGGGAATGTCTCCGGTGCTGATTACTCCTTTTGATCGGTGCCGACATGCGGTGCGGTGTCGCGTCCCTGCACTTGCCCGCACCCGCCTGCAATCGTTTCAAGGACATATCGGTGTTTCCTGAGCTGCCTCCAGGCGGTATGGTTGCGCCCGTCAGGAAATTTCCGGAGCATGCGGCTCCGTAAAACCGGCCAAGTCCAAGGCCGGAAGAATTCAGGAGGAATGGAGGTGTCGCCGATGGCTCAAGCAGCCGTTATACCCCAGCAGCCGGGATCCGGCCCGGATGCGCAGACCGTGGCGGTGGCGCTTGAGGGGGTGAGGATCACCTTCGACCTGCCGGACGGCGGGATTTATCAGGCGGTCGATGCGACCAATCTCAAGGTGGGCGGGGACGAGTTCGTCGCCATCGTCGGACCGACCGGCTGCGGCAAGTCCACGCTGCTCAACGCCGCCGCCGGCTTGCTGAAGCCGGCTTCCGGCACCGTCAATATCTTCGGCGAACCCCTGGCCGGGCTGAACCGGCAGGCGGGCTACCTGTTCCAGCAGGACAGCCTGATGCCATGGAAGACGTCCATCGAGAACGTCGCGATCGGGCTGGAAGTGGCCGGAGTCCCAAGCAGGGAGGCGCGCGACCGGGCGCGGGAATGGCTGGGCAAGGTCGGTCTGAGTGCATTCGGCGACCGCTATCCGCACATGCTGTCGGGCGGCCAGCGCAAGCGCGTCGGTCTGGCCCAGGTGCTGATCCGCGATCCGAAGATCATCTTCATGGACGAGCCGTTCGGACCGCTGGATGCGCAGACCCGCCTGATCATGGGCGACCTGCTGCTGGGCCTGTGGTCGGCCGACCGCAAGGCCGTCATGTTCGTCACCCACGACCTGGAGGAAGCGATATCGCTGGCCGACCGGGTCGTCATCATGTCGGCCGGTCCCAGCGCCCGTATCATCGGCGATTTCCCGATCGAGATTCCGCGCCCGCGCGACATCAGCGAAATCAAGCTCGATTCCCGGTTCCTTGCCGCTCACCGCGAGATCTGGCATGCCCTGAAGGAAGAAGTCCTGAAAGGCTACCGGCAAAGCAACGGAGGGGTATGACGATGAAACGGGCGAAACTGCTCATCCTCCAGGTGCTCGTCGCGGTCGTCATGGTGCTGGTGTGGCACCTTGTATCGGCGACCGATCTGTTCGGCGATCCCAAGACGATGAGGTTCTTCTTCTCGACCCCGGCGGAGGTCGGCGGCCGCATCGTCCAGTGGGTGACCGGGGGAATGATCTGGTACCACCTGGGCATCACGTTGCTTGAGGCGGCGCTGGCCTTCGTGATCGGGTCGGTCGGCGGCATCCTGATAGGCTTCTGGTTTGCCAGACGGCCGCTGGTCAACGCCGTGTTCGACCCCTACGTCAAGGCGGCCAACGCGCTGCCCCGCGTCGTCCTGGCGCCGATCTTCGCACTGTGGCTGGGCCTGGGCATCTGGTCCAAGGTGGCGCTGGGCGTCACGCTGGTCTTCTTCATCGTGTTCTTCAACGTCTACCAGGGCGTCAAGGAAGTCAGCCCGGCCGTTCTGGCCAACGCCCGCATGCTTGGCATGAACGAGCGCCAGTTGCTGCGTCACGTCTACCTGCCGTCGGCGCTGAGCTGGATGTTCTCGTCGCTGCACACGTCGGTCGGTTTCGCGATGGTCGGCGCCGTCGTCGGCGAGTATCTGGGATCGTCCGCCGGCCTCGGCTACCTGATCCAGCAGGCGGAAGGCGTTTTCGACGTCACGGGAGTCTTCGCCGGCATGTTCGTTCTGACGGCCTGCGTCCTGGCGATCGACTGGCTGGTGACGAAGGTCGAGAACCGCTTGCTGGTCTGGCGTCCGCAGCCGGCCATGGCATCCAACTGATCCATGAACAAGCTGATCCATAAACAAGAACTATGCGAATGAGGGAGCGATGATGAAGTTTACAGGGATCTTAGCGGCGGCGGGCATGCTGCTGACGCTGGCGGGTGCCGCCGTCGCCCAGGAAAAGAAGGACATCACGCTCGGCGTCGGCGGCAAGCCGCTGCTGTATTATTTACCGTTGACCATCGCCGAGCAGAAAGGCTTCTTCAAGGAAGAGGGCCTGAACGTCTCGATCAACGATTTCGGCGGCGGCGCCAAGTCGCTCCAGTCGCTGATCGGCGGCTCGGTCGATGTCGTGACCGGGGCTTACGAGCACACGATCCGGATGCAGCAGAAGGGCCAGGAGATTCAGGCCGTCGTCGAGCTGGGGCAGTTCCCCGGCATCGTGCTGGCGGTGAGGAAGGATCTGGCCGGCAAGGTCAAGTCTCCCGCCGACTTCAAGGGCCTTAAGATCGGCGTCACAGCACCCGGTTCGTCCACGGCGCTGGCGGCGCAGTACGCGCTGGTAAAGAACGGTCTTGCGCCGACCGACGCGGCGATTATCGGCATCGGCAGCGGGGCAAGCGCCGTCGCCGCGATGAAGCAGGGTCAGGTCGACGTGATCTCGCACCTGGACCCGGTCATCTCCAAGCTGGAGACGGACGGCGACATCTCGATCCTGATCGATACCCGGACGGCGGAAGGCAGCCGACAGCTGTTCGGCGGATCGAACCCCGCCGCCGTGCTCTACGCCAAGAGCGACTTCATCAAGGCCAACCCGGAGACGATGCAGCGGCTGACCAATGCCTTCGTCAAGTCGCTGAACTGGATCGCCAAGGCCAGTCCCGAGGACATCGCCGCCGCCGTCCCCGCCGACTATCACCTCGGCGACAAGGACCTCTACATCAAGGCCGTTCAGGGCTCCAAGGAGAGCTATTCCAAGGACGGCATCGTCACGAAGGAAGGCATGGAGAGCATGCTCAACATGCTGAAGACCCTGGAGCCGGAATTCGCCAGTTCCCAGATCGATCTCGGCAAGACGTTCGACCCGCAGTTCGTCAACAAGGCCCCCAAGCCGTAAAGCCTGGGATCTTTATAGTCCGGCATTGACGCCATCGATGCTGGGAGAGTTTATTTCCCAATCGATGGCGTCATCCCGTCCCGCAAATGCGTTCTCCAATCTCGGCAGCAAAAAATGTCGGCAGCAAAAACGAGAGCGAGAACGCGAACATGGATATCACCCGCACCAGCGACACATGGTGGAAGAACGCCGTCTTCTATTGCCTCGACGTCGAGACCTTTCAGGACAGCGACGGCGACGGCATCGGCGACTTCAACGGGTTGATCCAGCGGATCGATTATCTGGCCGGTCTCGGCGTCACCTGCCTGTGGCTGATGCCGTTCTACCCGACCGCCAATCTCGACGACGGCTACGACATCACCGACTACTACTCGGTGGACCCCCGGCTCGGCACGCTGGGCGACTTCGTGGAGTTCATCCGGACCGCCCGCGACCGGGGCATCCGCGTCATCGCGGACCTCGTGGTCAACCATACCTCGCAGGAGCATCCCTGGTTCAAGGCATCCCGCTCCGATCCCAATTCCCGGTACCGCGACTGGTATGTCTGGCGCGACGAGCCGCCCAAGGACGGCCCAACCGATCTGGTCTTTCCGGACAAGGAAAACAGCAACTGGGAATGGGACGAACAGGCCAAGCAGTATTACCTTCACCGTTTCTACAAGCAGCAGCCGGACCTCAACATCGGCAGCCCCGCCGTACGCGACGAGATCCGCAAGATCATCGGCTTCTGGCTGGAACTGGGATTGTCAGGTTTTCGCGTCGATGCCGTGCCCTTCCTTCTGGAAACGGTCGGGATAGCAGGCCGGGTCGATCTGGCGCCCCATGACTGGCTGTGCGACCTGCGCGCGTTCCTCAGCCGACGGCAGGGCGACGCCATCCTGATGGGCGAAGTCAACCTGGAGCCGGAGGAAGTCCGCC
>DASQKT010000512.1:0-3407 GCA_035630415.1 Skermanella sp. | reverse complement strand
TTGCCGACAGCTTCGAGAGCAGCGTCAAGAACATCGTCGATACGGTGGCCTCGTCCGCGACCGAGATGCAGGGTTCCGCGACTTCGCTGGCATCGGCGACCAGCCACAGCATCCAGCAGATCACGACGGTGTCCGCCGCGTCGGAACAGGCATCGTCCAACGTCCAGGCGGTGGCGGCGGCGACCGAGCAGCTTTCAGCGTCCATCAGCGAGATCGGCCGTCAGGTCGCCACCTCCACCCGGATCGCCGGTCAGGCGGTGCAGGAGGCCGACCGCACCAGCGAGACGATCAAGAGCCTGGTCGAAGCCGCCCACCAGATCGGTCAGGTGGTCGAGCTGATCAACAGCATCGCCGGCCAGACCAACCTGCTGGCGCTGAACGCCACGATCGAAGCGGCGCGCGCCGGCGAGGCCGGCAAGGGTTTCGCGGTGGTGGCATCGGAGGTCAAGGCGCTGGCGACCCAGACCGCCCGCGCGACGGAGGATATCCAGAACAAGGTCGTCGAGATCCAGGCCGCCACCGGCGGCGCCCAGAACGCCATCCTCGCGATCGGCAGGACCATCGGCCAGATGAACGAGATCGCCACGACCATCGCCTCCGCCATCGAGGAGCAGAATGCCGCGACCCTGAGCATCGCCGGCAACGTCTCCCAGGCGGCACGTGGCTCCGAGGACGTCAACGCCAACATCACCGGCATCGGCAGGGCGGCGAGCGACGCCGGCTCGGCCGCCAGCGTGGTGCTCAGCGCGTCGGAAGGTCTGGCGCGCGAGGCCGAAAGGCTGCGCGAGGAAGTCGGCGGCTTCATCGCCAACATCCGCGCCGCCTGAGTCCGACCGGACAGCGAAAGGGGCGGCTTCCTCGAGGGAGCCGCCCCGGTTCTTTTTTCCCTTTACCGTAAAATCTGGAGTGATCATGAGACGCGCAGCAATGCTCGGGCTCGGCATGGCCGTCTACGCCCTGGCCAGTTCAACCGCCTTCGCCGCCGACATCGTCGGGGTGGAGCACTGGACCGAGACCAAGGGCACCAAGGTCTATATCTGGGAAAAATACGCCGGCGATCCGAAGAAGCCGGACGCTCCGAAGTTCGATGCCCGAAAAATCGTCATGCTGGCGCACGGCTCGGCGACCGCCGGGCGTGAAAGCTTCGACCTCCAGGTTCCGGGCAAGCCCGACTACAGCCTGATGGACGAGCTGGCGCGCCAGGGCTTCGACGTGTTCGCGCTGGATACACGGGGTTTCGGGCGCTCGACCCGGCCCGACGCCCACATGAGCACGGCGCAGGCCAAGGAAGACCTGAAGGCGGCGATCGACTACGTGCTGAAGCTGCGCGGCGTGTCCAAGGTCAACCTGCTCGGCTGGTCCTGGGGCACCCAATACGCCGGCATGTATGTAATGGACTATCCGGAAACCGTGGCGAAGTACGTCAGCTACGCTCAGATGCACATCAACAGCCCCGACGTGACCAAGCGGCGCGCCCGGATCGACGCTTTCCGGAACAACGCCTATCTGACCATCCCCGAGGAAAGCTGGAAGCCCCGTTTCGTGTCGATGGCTCCGGCAGAGGTCAACGAGCGGGACGTGGTGGACGCTTTCGCCAGGGCTGCCGTCAAGGCGGAGCCGAAATCGCCGACCGGCCCGCAACTGGACCTCGTCACGATCATGCCGATGGTCAATGCCCGGCTGATCACCGTGCCGACCATGATGATCCACGGCCAGTATGACGACGTCGCCGATACGACCGGCCTGCTGCCCTTCTTCGCGGAGCTTCCCAACCCGCAGAAGAAATACGTCGTGATCCCCAACGGCGGCCACATGCTGCACCTTCAGAAAGGCCATCTGGCATTCCAGCACGAAGTGATCGGCTTCTTCAATGCACCCTGAACGGGATGGGAGCCCTTCGCCGTCGGTCTGCGGCGAGGGGTTTTCATGAAGCGCCCGGCACCTTCCCATATCGATCTGAAAGCTTGTTCGCAGACGAAGCTCGCCGAGTTAGCAGCGTATGGGTACCGCTGTCAGAACCTCCAGGACTTCTCCGGCGTCCTGAGATGCTTTCAGTGACGTCGATGCCTTCGTGGACGAGGTCCTGGCGGGCGTACAGGCGCTACGGCGGTCAACTGATGGAGGTTAGGAGTCCCTGCGCGGAGATTCCCTGAGGAACCATCCCTAGGAACGGGGTCAGGCTCGCTCACGTTTGAGGGAGACGCAGTTGTGGCGCATCGAGCCTGGAGAGAACGGGGAGGCGACCGGCTCGGCCGGGCAGCCCCGACGACCCTGACGGAGCAGTTGGGATGACAGGAGGCTGCCTTGATGGGACGACTGGAACAGGGCCTTGGAATACTGCTGGTCCTGATCATCTTGCTCGATATCTTTCTGACCGTGCTCTACGCCCGGATCGGCACCAGCATCATCGGTTCCAGGGTCGGGTGGCTGGTCTGGGCCTCCTTCGTCAAAGCCTCGAAGGTTTTTGGCTCCAGGCGAGGAGCCGTTCTGTCCTTCTGCGGTCCGGTCATCCTAGTGCTGCTGGTTGGGGTCTGGGCTCTGGGGCTGACGCTTGGGGCGGCGTTGATCATGCACCCGGAACTCGGCACGTCCATCCGGGCCAGCAGTGGCGAGACGCCCACCGACTTCGTCACCGCGATGTATGCCGGGGGGACCAGCATGGCCATCGTCGGAGCGAGCGACTTTACCCCGCACACAAGCCCCATGCGGCTGCTTTTCCTGTTCAACTCGCTGATCGGCATGTCGGTGATGTCGCTGACGTTGACCTATCTGATGCAGGTCTATACAGCGCTCCAGCAGCGCAACGTGCTGGCCATGAACATTCATCTCCTCTCAGGGTGCACGGGCGATGCCGCCGAATTGCTGGCACGTCTCGGACCTCAGGGGCAGTTCAGTGGCGGCTATACGAACCTGTCGGAACTCGGTGTCGAGATGACCCTGGCCAAGGAGGCACACCACTTCTATCCGGTGCTGTTCTATTTCCGCTTCAGTGACCCATACCACTCGGTGTCCCGTTCCACGCTGGTCGCACTGGACACGGTGAGCCTGATCAATACCGCCCTGGATGATCAAGAATACCGGTGGCTGAAGGAGGCGGGAGCCGTAGCGCAGCTCTGGGAAACGTCAATGATGCTCGTCACCACCTTGGAGGACACCTTCCTCCCCCATGGGGCACCGGACCGGGAGGCCCAACCGGACCAGCAGACCCGAGACCGCTGGCGAGCACGCTATCGCGCTGCCCTGCACCGGCTTCGGCAGGCGGGTATCCAGATCACGGCTGACGGGGAGGCCGGCGCCGATGCCTACATCTCCTGCCGAATGCAATGGGACCATCACATCACGAACCTGGCACCCTCCATGGCTTACAGCATGGAGGAGATCGACGCGGCACTGAGCGGTTTAGGATC
>DASQKT010000511.1:0-5442 GCA_035630415.1 Skermanella sp. | reverse complement strand
GCAGGCGGCAGGGCCGGGGGATCAGCGGGAACATGCCGGCCAGCAGGTCCAGCCCCCGGAACGGCGTGGACGTATAGGCCAGCAGCAGCGGATCGCTCATCTTGGCCCGCGCCAGGGCATCGGCATCGGCAAACAGGTTTTCGAAGGCCGGCGCGATGGCGTTTCGCAGCACCGCCGTCCGCTCGTCGGCCAAGCCGAACCGTTCCCGATAGCGCCCGCGCTGCCACTCGCTGACCAGGACGACGCCGTCCCAGCCGTCGCGGACGGCAGGATCGCCCAGGCATTGGACGGCGGGCTGATCCTCGGCATGTCCCGTCCACAAGAAGAGCGGAACGCCCGCCGGCATCAGATCGCGCACCGGACCGGGGATGGCGGTCAGGGACACGGCGGCGTCCCATTGCATCCCGCGAAGCCGCTCGACCCCCTCCCGCCGGTCGAGCGACAGGCACTCGACGCCGCGCCGCCGGCCCGGCCTCGTCGTGCGGGTGGCCAGCGCCACCTCATGCCCCGCCGCCGCCAGGGCCGCCGTCAGGTGGCAGGCGGCCGACTGCATCCCGCCGAGCGGACGCTCGTACGGCGTATCGGCGTCGTAGTCCCAGGGCATCAGGTCAATAAAGCACAGCCGCATGACGGGGCTCAGACCTCCTGTTCCAGGACGAAGCGGCGGCCGTGCAGCGTCACGGTGATTCGGGTTTCCGGGTCTTCGCCGAACGACCGGAGCCGGCGGTCGAACTCGGCGGCGTCGATATCAAGCGGCAGATCGGTCATCCGGTCGTAGTCGCGCCGGCAGGTCTTGCGGCCGGACCAGCGCTCCCCCATCGGTTTCATCGGCTGGAGCGACAGCGCCATGATCGGCGCCTGCCGGGCGAAAAGCCGCAGCGTCGCCTGGAACGCCAGATCGGCCAGCATCATCTGCCCGGTTTCCGGCGGCACGTCGAACCACTCGACTCCGACGATCGGCCCCTCGTCCACCCGAGGCACCATGACATGCGATGTCGCGCCGAAGCGGGTGACGCCGTCATAGGCGGCGAAGCTTTCCGGGTGCCGGCCCGGATATGTCGGCGGCCCCGGATGGAAGTTGAAGGCCGGCCGTTCCAGCCGGTCGAGCAAGGCGGCCGGCACGATGACCGCCGTGCAGAAGGCGATCAGCACGCGGCCGGGCAGGCATTCCCGCTCCAGGTCCTCCAGATCGGTGGCGTGGATGATGGGCAGGGTCGTGCTGTAGCCGCGCAGGTAGTCGATCAGGTAGGGGGCTTCCCGGTGGCCGGTCAGCAGGATCAGGGCGCTGGACATTCGTCTGTTGCACTCGGAATGGGTGGGCGGCTGCGGAACGCTTAGGCACGGGGCGAAGTGCCGCGGAAGATATTCACCGGAGCATTCCATACCGGGCCGGGTAGGGAGTATGCTGCGGCGCCAAGAATGCCCGTCAAGGGCGCCCACCGCAATGCAGGACCCATCCGGATGACCCAGCCCCGCAATCCCTTCGAGGTCGAACTGGACAAGAATGACGCGAACTACGTTCCGCTGTCACCCTTGTCGTTCCTGCGCCGCACCGCGTCGGTCTATCCGAACCGCCTGTCGGTCATCCATGGCGACATCAGGCGGACCTGGGCGGAAAGCCATGAGCGCTGCGTGCGGCTGGCCTCCGCCCTGTCGAAGCGCGGTATCGGGATCGGCAACACCGTCGCGGTGATGGCCCCCAACGTGCCGGAACTGTTCGAGGCGCATTTCGGCGTGCCCATGACCGGCGGCGTGCTGAACGCGCTGAACATCCGCCTGGATGCCGAAGCCATCGCCTTCCAGCTCCAGCACGGCGAGGCCAAGGTGCTGATCACCGACCGGGAATTCTCGGACGTGATCAACAAGGCCGTCCACATGATCGACCCGAAGCACCGGCCCCTCGTGATCGACATCGACGATCCGCTGGCCAAGGGCGGCGACCTGATCGGCCAGATGACCTACGAACAGTTCCTGGAAACCGGCGATCCGGATTTCCAGTGGGAACTGCCGAAGGATGAATGGCAGGCCATCGCCCTCAACTACACCTCGGGCACGACGGGCAACCCCAAGGGCGTCGTCTACCATCATCGCGGCGCCTACCTGAACGCCATCGGCAACATCATGACCTGGGCGCTGCCGCACCATCCGGTGTATCTGTGGACGCTGCCCATGTTCCACTGCAACGGCTGGTGCTTCCCCTGGACCATCACCGCCCAGGCCGGAACCCATGTCTGCCTGCGCGGCGTCTCCGCCAAGGGCATGTACGACGCCATCGCCGACTCCGGCGTGACCCATATGTGCGGCGCTCCCATCGTCATGGGCCTGCTGGTCAACGCGCCCGACAGCCAGCGGCGCGAGATCCCGGAAGGCATCAAGATGATGACTGCCGGCGCCGCTCCGCCCGCCGCCGTGATCGAGAAGATCGAGCGCATGGGCTTCGCCATCACCCATGTCTATGGCCTGACGGAAGTCTACGGCCCCGACGTGGTCTGCGCGTGGCATGACGAGTGGGACAGTCTGCCGATCGAGGAACGCGCCATCTTCAAGGCCCGCCAGGGCGTCACATATCCCGTGCAGGAAGGCCTGATGGTGGCCGATGCCGTCACGCTGGAGCCGGTGCCAGCAGACGGCCAGACCATCGGCGAGGTCTTCATGCGCGGCAACGTGGTGATGAAGGGCTACCTGAAGAACCCGGTCGCGACGCAGGAAGCCTTCCAAGGCGGCTGGTTCCACACCGGCGATCTCGGCGTGATGCACGAGAACGGCTATATCGAGCTGAAGGACCGCTCCAAGGACATCATCATCTCCGGCGGCGAGAACATCTCGACGATCGAAGTCGAAGCCGTCCTCTACCGCCACCCCGCCGTGCTCGACGCCGCCGTCGTCGCCCGCCCCGACGAGCGCTGGGGCGAAACCCCCTGCGCCTTCGTCACGATCAAGGACGGCGTCACCGTAACCGAAGCCGAAATCATCGCCTTCTGCCGCGAACACCTCGCCCACTTCAAGTCGCCCCGGACGGTCGTCTTCACCAACCTGCCTAAGACCTCGACCGGCAAGATCCAGAAGTTCGTGCTGCGGGACATGGCGAAGCAGTTGAACGAGCAGGCCGCCGGGAAGTAGGCGTAGCTGTGCCTGGAGGCTACATGCAAACCGGCCCCCACCGTCAGGTGGGAGGCCGGCCAAGCATTCAGGCTCAAGTCTGTATCAAAGCACGTTTTGACGCGATGCAAGGTATCGTATAGCCCAGACTGCTTCCGTATTACGGTGCCGTGGGTGTATGCGAGTCGCTAAGTGTCTTTATATAAGCCACAATGGCCTTTTCCTCCGCTGCTGTCAGACCGTTGTTCCCGATGATAAAAGCAGCAGGGTTGGGAAATTCCGACTTCGGCCAGCAGTTGTTCGCCAATGCTTCCTTTTCCGTAGCATCAACGATTCCGATGGTATGACACTGAACTTTGGCGTCACGCGTATTGTAGAAATGAACCAGACTCTCGAGGCTCTTGAACCAGCCATTGTGGGCGAACGCTTTGGTGAATCCTGCGCTCACACCCTTGGCTGCATTTCGTACGGTTGGTGTCTTGAAAAATCCTCGAAATGCTTCATCAGGTACATGGGCTGCCAAGCCAACTTTCTCGCCTAGCGCAACACCTGGGATCTCACGGTTGAAAGGCGTGCCAATGTTGTGATACCGGAAGTCCGCGTAGACTTGTTGTGGCGCCTCACCCGAGGGATCGGCGGGCTGGCCTTGTCGAACTCCATTGTGGCATGCGGAACAGCCGCCGCTTTTTCCCGAAGGGTTCAGCGGTGTTGTGATGCCATAGAAAAGATCATGGCCCCGATTTTCCTCATTCGTGAATCCATCGAGAGGAAACTTGAGGTTAGAATCAAGCGCCAGCGCCTGGTCTCTCCTCGAGGTGAACGAATTGACATCTGATGAGGACTGCCAGGCAGAAAGGGCCACCGCAATCCGCTTGAAGCTGGTCCGATAAGCCGGATTAGATTTGGGATTGGGTTGACAGTCTATCGCCTCGCCGAATGCCTTTTGGTACAAGTCCTTGTACTTGGCTGTCTTGACATTCTGGCAGACGTTCTTTTCTCGGATGTTCTGTTCGACATTATTTGGAAATGGGTTCAAAGCCTGATCGGCTACCGGCCCAAGATATTTCCCGTACTGAGATTGGGCCTGCTTGGATGGCGGCAGGTCCGACTTAAAGATGGTTTCACTGACCTGCCCGCCTGCGGGCGCAACCGGACAGGAGCCAGTTGTCGTCGCCCCGCAACCTTCGGCACGCCCGTCCCAGAAGGTGCCGCCCAGCCAAGGTGGCAAAAACGGGCCTGCTGGACTGTTTGTAAAAGGCGGGCTGAAGGTTGCATAAGAATTATTAGGTGGTTTAATACTGCCTAGTGCATGCGGCGCAGCGCCTGGTGCCACTACTGTTGTGCGGTTTATTTCGGAGTCTGGCAGTACCCAGCCTCTTGCAGGGGCATGACAACTGGCGCAGGACTGCTTGTTACTCGGGATCGACAACTTTTCGTCGAAGAAAACGTGCTTTCCCAATAATTCTATTGGCTCAAGCGCAACGGCTTCTCCATGAAAAAGTAAAAAAGGAAGAGCTAATGCTGAAGCAGCGAGTGTAGATTTTATTTTTGCTTGTTTCATTGCTACCTTGCTCCTCGATATTGCCAAGTTAAAGCGCGAAAGCGCACCCCAAAGCTCACAGGTTGTATTGACCGTGATGACTGGGCAGGTTTGATTCTTGGCCGAATGAAGTTATCTTGGAGAGTTCATCAAAATTGAGAAAATAGCCATAATGCAAATAGTGTAATGTACATCTTGCATAACGCTCTCGGTGTTTTTTCCTGCTGGAATTCCAACTATCCAGAGTTAGTAATCATGCTCACGGTGTCGGGGTAATCTGTCAAGCAGGCCATTCACTGTTACATCTACCTCCGAAAAGCACTGCTCTTCCTTCGTTTTCGCATGCCCGGAACTTTCATTGCTCGCCGCAGGCAACGAACGATCTTCGCGGCGAAGCGCGCAAGCGCCGCGCTGGGCCGGGAGGTCCGCATCGATGAGAACTTCGACATCGATTGGTCGCCTACCCCGAAGATCCGCGCCGGCGGCATCCATCTCGCCAATACCGGCTGGGCCGGCGGCGGCGACATGGCTGATGTCGGCGCGGTAGAGGGCCGGCCCGCTGAGCCCGACCACCGACGCCCCTGACCACTCCCCGTTGAATTCCCCTCGTTCACAAACGCAATTCATCAGGTCCGGCAGCCCCCAAATGCAAACCGGCCCCCACCGTAAGGTGGAGGCCGGCAAGCCCCTGCGCTCAAGCCTGGATTACAGCGCGCCCAGGAAGTTGGTCAGGTCTTCCTTTTCCTTGGGCGTCAGGCCGATGTTGAACCGGTTGTTGTAGACGTTCACGACATCCTTCAGCG